>JANXVP010000127.1 GCA_025351615.1 Ramlibacter sp.
CGCACCTCGGCCCAGATCGCGTTGTCCGGCATCGCGCGCACCTTCCAGAACGTGCAGCTGTTCGGGGAGATGACGGCTCTGCAGAACGTGCTGGTCGGCCTGCACCACAGCTTTCACAGCAACCTGCTGGACGTGGCCTTGCAAACGCCGAAATACCGCCGGGAGGATGTGCAGGGTGCCGCACGCGCCCATGCCCTGCTCGAGTTCGTCGGCCTGGACAGCCTTGCGGGCGAAGAAGCGCGCAATCTGCCCTACGGAAAACAGCGGCTGCTCGAGATCGCACGGGCGCTGGCGCTCAGCCCGCAACTGCTTCTGCTCGACGAGCCGGCAGCGGGGTTGACCGCACCCGGCATCACGGAGCTGGTCGCGATCGTTCGCAAGATCCGCGAGCACGGAATCACGGTGATCCTGATCGAGCACCACATGGACGTGGTCATGTCGATCTGCGACACGGTGACGGTGCTCGATTTCGGGCAGAAGATCGCCGAGGGCAACCCCGCCGCGGTGCAGTCCGACCCCAAGGTGGTCGAAGCCTATCTGGGCAGCGCCGACGTGGCGCCCGCTTGAGCAAGACCGGAAAACATTCATGCTTTCTATTTCCAATCTGCATGCCGGCTACGGAAAGGTCGAGGTGCTGCACGGCATCTCCCTGGAGGTGCCCAAAGGCAAGGTCGTGACGCTGATCGGCAGCAACGGTGCCGGCAAGACCACCACCATGCGTGCCGTGTGCGGGATGATCGCACCGACCCAGGGCCGGGTCAGCCTCGGCGCCAAGGACGTGACCGGGCTGGAGCCCTACCATGTCGCCAAGCTGGGTCTCGCGCATTCGCCCGAAGGGCGGCGCGTGTTCGCCACCATGACCGTCAACGACAACCTGCTGCTTGGGGCGTTTCCGCGCTTCACGGGGGCCCGGCCGAAAGGCGATATCGCCGCCGATCTGGAGCGGGCGATGGAGTACTTCCCGCGCCTGAAGGAACGCAGAACCCAGCTCGCCGGCACGCTCTCCGGGGGCGAACAGCAGATGCTGGCCATGGCCCGGGCGATGATGCTCAATCCGGATGTCGTCCTGCTGGACGAGCCGTCCATGGGTCTGGCGCCGATCCTGGTCCAGGAGGTTTTCCGCATCATCGAACGCCTGCGGTCCGAAGGGGTGACGATGCTGCTGGTGGAGCAGTTCGCCGCAGCGGCGCTGAACGTGGCGGACTATGGCTACGTGCTGGAAAACGGGCGCATTTCGATCCATGGGGATGCTGCGCGCCTGCGGGACGACCCTGCCGTCAAGGCCGCGTATCTGGGCGGCAGCCATTGATTTTCGTTTGCTAGCCAACCCGGGAGACAGACATGGACCGAAGGAATTTTTTTCAGGGCACGGCAATTGCGGCGGTCACCGGTGCGGTGGCTGGTTGCGCGGCGCCCACCGGGATGCAGGGTTCCGTCCGCACTCCCTTCGCAGTGTCTGGCACGTTCATCCCGGTTGTCGGCTCCGATGAGATGTACCCGGTGCGCCGCATCTACTGCATCGGTCGCAACTACGAGGCGCATTCGCGGGAGATGGGCTCCGACCCAACGCGCGAGCCGCCCTTCTTCTTCCAGAAACCCACCGATGCCATTCAGAACGTCGCGGTCGGTTCCATGCCCGACCACCCCTATCCGCCACTCACCAAGAATTACCATTACGAAGCGGAATTGGTCGCTTGCCTGGGCAAGGGAGGGCGCAACATCCCGATCGCGACGGCACTCGACCACGTCTGGGGCTACACCCTGGGGCTCGACATGACGCGCCGCGATCTGCAGCGTGCGATGGGCGAGGAAAAAAAGCCATGGGAGATCGGCAAGAGCTTCGATCGGTCCGCGCCGATCGGCCCGGTCCACCGGGTCGCGCAGATCGGGCATTTCACCCAAGGCGCGATCTGGCTGAAGGTGAACGGGCAGACCAAGCAAAGCGCGAACCTGAACCAGATGATCTGGTCGGTGGCCGAGCAGATCAGCAAGCTGTCAGACGCGTTCGAGATGTTTCCCGGGGACATCATCTATTCCGGCACCCCCGAAAATGTCGGCCCGGTGGTCAGGGGCGACGTGGTCGAAATGCACATCGACGGCCTGCCCAATCTGAGCATCAAGATCGTCTAGTCGGTCCGTGTCTGCGCGGCAGTGATGCCGGCGAAGACTGGCAGAATCGGTGCGATGGAACATCAGAACCAGCCGGTGGATGCCGATTCGCAGGCCCGGCCTGCGTCAGGCTATGCCGGCGACGTGCCGCCAAAGCTGGCTTGCCAGTGGTGGCAGGGCGGCGACGCCGTGCTGGTCGATGTACGCTCCGATGCGGAGCGCGAATGGGTGGGTTCTGTCCCGGGAGCGGTGCCGCTGGCCTGGAAGCAGTGGCCCGGCATGGCCGTGAACAGCGGTTTCGACGCCGGTTTGAAAGCGGCGGTGCCCCAGGGCAAGAAGGTCGTGTTGTTGTGCCGCAGTGGCGTGCGCTCCATCGCCGCCGCGAGGCGCGCCGCCGATCTCGGCCTGGAGGCTTACAACATCCTGGAGGGTTTCGAAGGCGACGCCGACGAACTGGGCCATCGCGGCTGCAAGGGCGGCTGGCGATTTCACGGCCTGCCGTGGCGCCAGAGCTAACCTGAACGCGCTTATTTTCCAACGCAGATTTCATTTCCATGCCCGTCAATCTGTCTGTTCCCCAGGCCGCCCAACTGCTCCCCGTGGCTGGAGTCCGCATCGGTGTCACCCAAGCCGGCATCCGCAAGGCCAACCGCAAGGACCTCACGGTGGTCCTGATCGACGCCGGCGCATCGGTGTCTGGCGTCTTCACGCAAAACCGCTTTTGCGCCGCTCCGGTGCAGGTGTGCCGCGAGCACCTGAAGCTCGGAGGCATTCGCGCAATGGTGATCAATACCGGAAACGCCAACGCCGGCACCGGTCAGGACGGGCTGTTGCGCGCCCGATCGACCTGCATCGCGCTGGCTCGACAGCTGAATCTCGCGCCAGAGCAGATCCTGCCGTTTTCGACTGGCGTGATCATGGAATCGCTGCCGGTGGACCGGATTGAAGCCGGTTTGCCGGCCGCCATTGCCGACGCGAACGCCGATCACTGGTTGCGGGCGGCGCAAGGCATCATGACAACCGACACGGTGCCCAAAGCCTTCAGCGCGCAGGTCAGCATTGATGGCGTGGCGGTCACTGTGACAGGCATCAGCAAGGGCGCCGGAATGATCCGGCCGAATATGGCGACGATGCTGGGTTTCATGGCGACGGATGCCAGGGTCGCCCCGGGCTTGATGCAGCAACTGGTGCGGCAACTCGCCGACGGTTCATTCAACCGGGTCACGGTGGACGGCGATACGTCCACCAACGATTCTTTCGTGGTCATCGCCACCAACCAGGCGTCGCATGACGAGATCACTTCGCTGGACAGCGCCGCTGGTCGCCTCCTGAAAACGGCGATGCTCGATGTCGCGCTCAAGCTGGCGCAGGCGATCGTGCGGGACGGCGAGGGCGCGACAAAATTCATCGCCGTGCGTGTCGAAGGCGGTGCGACCCATGAAGAGTGCCTGAAGGCCGCGTATGCCATTGCCCATTCGCCACTGGTCAAGACGGCGTTTTTCGCAAGCGACCCGAACCTGGGCCGGATTCTGGCCGCAGTCGGCTACGCGGGCATCGCGGACCTGGACCAGAGCCGGATCGACCTCTACCTGGACGATGTTCTCGTCGCCGTCAACGGCGGCCGCAATCCCGCTTATCGCGAGGAGGACGGCCAGCGCGTGATGAAACAAAGCGAGATTACCGTGCGGGTAGCGCTGGGTCGTGGCAGTGCGGCCGACACCGTCTGGACCTGCGACTTCAGCCACGAGTACGTGAGCATCAACGCAGACTACCGGTCCTGACTTTCAAGGATAGAGCGTGAACGACAAATTCGAGCAGTTGCTCGAGCGGGCGACGCAGCTTCTCACCCGCATCGAAGCCATTCTTCCGCAGCCGCTGACGCCTCCTGACTGGGGCCAGTCGGTCGCCTGGCGCTATCGCAAGCGCTCTTCCGGGCACGGCACGCTGGAGCCGGTGCGGCACGTGGCGGATATCCGCCTGGACAACCTCAAGGAAATCGAGCCCCAGAAGGAAAAGATCCGGTGCAATACGCTGCAGTTCGTGCACGGGCAGCCGGCCAACAACGTGCTGCTGACTGGAGCCCGCGGCACCGGCAAGTCGTCGCTGATCAAGGCCTGCCTGAACGAATATGCGCCGCGCGGCCTGCGCCTGATCGAGGTGGACAAAGCCGACCTCACCGACTTGCCGGACATCGTGGACGTGGTGGCCGGCCGCGACGAGAAGTTCATCGTGTTCTGCGACGACCTGAGCTTCGAGGAGGGTGAGTCGGGCTACAAGGCGCTCAAGTCGATTCTCGACGGCTCGGTGGCAGCGGCCACGCCGAACGTGCTGATCTACGCGACCAGCAACCGGCGCCACCTGTTGCCCGAGTACATGAAGGAAAACCTCAGCTACACCCACACCGACGACGGCGAAGTGCATCCCGGCGAGGTGATCGAGGAAAAGATCTCGCTGTCGGAGCGCTTCGGCCTCTGGGTGAGTTTCTATCCATTCACCCAGGACGAGTACCTCATCATCACCGCCCAGTGGCTGTCTTCTTTTGCCGTATCAGGCGCCAGCATCGAAGCAGCGCGCGCCGAGGCGCTGGTTTGGGCGCTGGAGCGAGGCTCGCGCAGCGGCCGCGTGGCCTACCAGTTCGCGCGCGATTACGCAGGAAGAAATGTGAGCCCCAACGCTGCGCCCTGCGTGTCGTCGCTGCCCCCCGGGGGGGCCTTGGGGCGGCCCGGCGGCGCCCAACCCTCATGAAGGAGCCGGTCCTCGTCGCGCACGGCGAGCGGCCGCGCGAAGGCGGGCCGGATCGCAAGGAGGTTGAAGTTGCTGTCGGTGTGCTGCTGCGCGCGGACGGCGCCTTCCTCCTGACCTCACGACCGGCAGGCAAGGTTTACGAAGGCTATTGGGAATTTCCGGGTGGCAAGGTCGAGCCCGGGGAATCCGTGGAGCAGGCCCTGCGGCGTGAACTGCGCGAAGAGATTGGCCTCAGCATCGGCGCGGTGCACCCGTGGAAAAGCGGGCGCGTCGACTATCCGCACGCGCTGGTGCGGCTGAACTTCTGCAAGGTGTTCGAGTGGCAGGGCGAACTCCAGATGCACGAAGGCCAGTGCTTCGCCTGGCAGAACTTGCCCGTCCAGGTGCATCCGGTGTTGCCCGGCACGGTGCCGGTGCTGCAGTGGTTTGCCGCTGAACGCGGGTTCGCGGGCGCGACCCACGCAGCCACTGCGGGCAGCGGCTAGCTATTGCAGTTTGGCGTCGCCGAAAGGCTGGTCGTCCGGCGAGGCTTCGCTCGCCACGCGGAAGCTTTCACTGGCCCCGGCGCCGAGGTCCAGGTTTTTGCAGCGCTCGCTGCAAAACGGCCGGAAGGGATTGCTGGACGCATAGATGCTGTCGCCGCCACAAGCGGGACAGGGGACGACGCGCGGCTTCGCGCCCGGTGGAATTTTCTCGCTCATCACCCTTGCGACTCAGGAACAGAGCGTCAGTTCAAAAGTGGCGTTGTCGGCGCTCGGCTGCAACCGGTCCCCCGCTTCTTCATGCATCAGCCGGACCGAGACCATCAGCCGGTTGCCGCTGATTTCGGGAACCAGGCCCAGCGCCGGATCGATGCGCAGGCGCAGCAGCTGAAAGGTGCGCCCCGTGGGCAGGTTCTGCTGCAACTGACCAGCCGTGGCCATCACTTTTTGCGGCATGCCGGAATCGCGCAGCAGCCTGAGCAGCATGTGGATCGATTCTGCCAGCGGGGCCAGCGTCGATGCCCACCGCTCCAGGTCGACGCGTCGTGCCGCGGGCGGCCGATGCTGCCAGGCGTAATAAGCCGGGAGGTCGAATTCGCAGGTGCCACCAGGAATACTGATCCGGCTGCGGATGCTCATCAACCAGTCGTTTTCCGTCAATGTCTGCCCGGCTTTGCCCGGCAGGTTGTTCAGCGTCGCGAAACAGCCGTCGAGTTTGCCGATGACGTCGTCCAGGACCTTTTCGGCAATGGCCGGATTGCCGCGATACCCGTTGAGCGCCTGCTTCTGTTTTTCGAGGTCCTTCATCACGTCGGATTTGAGGTCGGCACGGGTGCCGACGTCCATCACTTCGAAGATCGTCGCAAGCGCGTAATGGTGGTCGACAGGATGGTCGCGCGGGACCAGCAAACTCAGCCGGCGGAACAGGTGCTCCAGGCGGAGATAGGTGCGGATGCGTTCGTTGAAAGGATATTCGTAGAGGATCACGCTGTGTCGGTTTTCGGCAAGGCCGCCATCATAGCCCGAAGCGTTGCGCCGCCCGGGCCACCAGAGCCTGCAGTTGAACGAGTGTCAGGCCCTCGTTGCAGATCACGATGTCGGCCGCGGCCAGCCGCAGTCCGCGCGGCGCCTGTGCTGCGATGATCGCCTGCGCTTGCTGCGTGGTCAGCGCACTGCGCGCGACCACGCGGGCAATCTGTGTCTGCACGGAACAGTCCACCACCGCCACCACGTCGACCTGCTGTCGCCAGCGCCCCGACTCGACCAGCAACGGAATGTCGAAGACGATGCAGCGGGCACCGCTTTCGAGCGCCTGCTGCACCTGGCGGGCGCTCTCGGCGCCGACGAGGGGATGAATGATCGCCTCCAGCTGCTGCCGCGCCTGCGGATCGGCATAAGCGTGCTCGCGCATCAGATTTCGATCCATCGCACCATCGGCGCCGATGAAACCCGCGCCGAACTGTCGCGCAATGGCAGCAATGGCTGCGCCGCCAGCAGTCGTCGCGTCCCTGGAAATCGCATCGGCATCGATCACCGTGGCGCCGAGCCGCGCCAACATCTGCAGCACGGTGCTCTTGCCGCTGCCGATGCCACCGGTGAGCCCGACGCGCAGCGCTGGCATGGCTAAAGGCCGATGACGTGCAGGATCGAATCGGGACCGAACAACATCGCGGTAAGAGCGGCGCCTGCGAGGAAAGGACCGAACGGAATCTGGCCGCCCTCCCGCAGGCCGCCCGTCATCTTCAGCGTGATGCCGACGATCGCTCCGATCACGGACGCCATCAGGATGATCGGTACCAGCGCCTGCCATCCGAACCAGGCCCCGAGCGCTGCGAACAGCTTGAAGTCGCCGTAGCCCATGCCTTCCTTGCCGGTCAGCAGCTTGAAGGCCTGGTAAATCAGCCACAGCGACAGGTATCCGGCCACCGCGCCCCACACTGCCTGCGTCAGTGGCACCGCGGTCCAGCGCAGCGCGGCGCCGATCAGTCCGGCCCACAACAGCGGAAGGGTGATGTCGTCGGGCAGCAGCGTCGTGTCCCAGTCGATCAGCGCCAGGGCCACGATCGCTGCCGCGAAGCCGCACCATGCCAGCCCGGCGGGTGTCGCACCCCAGCGGTAGATGGCGTACAGAAACAGCGCGCCGGTGACCAGTTCCACCACCGGATAGCGCAGCCCGATCGGCTTGCCGCATGAAGAGCATTTGCCCCGCAGTGCGAGCCAGCTGAACACCGGAATGTTTTCATACCAGCGGATCTGGTGGCCGCAGTGGCTGCAGCGCGACCGCGGCACCACCAGGTTGAATGGCGTGCCCGGTTCCACCGGCTGGCCGGAGAGATCCGCGCATTCAGCGGCCCACTGCCGCTCCAGCATCAGGGGCAGACGGTAGATCACCACGTTCAGGAAGCTGCCCACGAGCAAGCCGAAGACACCGGCGCAGCCGGCATCGATCGCCGCCGACACCAGCATCAGACGACCTGGCCCAGCTTGAAGATCGGCAGGTACATGGCCACGACGATGCCGCCGATGATGGTGCCCAGGATCACGATGATGATCGGCTCCATCAGGCTGGCCAGGCCGGCCACCATGTCATCGACCTCGGCTTCGAAGAAGTCCGCGGCCTTGCCCAGCATGTGATCGACCGAACCGGATTCCTCGCCGATCGAGCACATCTGCAGCACCATGCTGGGGAACAGGTTGGTGTTGGTCATGGCGACTGTCAGGCTGGTGCCGGTGGACACCTCCTGCTGGATCTTCTCGGTGGCCTTGGCGAACACCGAGTTACCCGATGCTCCACCGACGGAATCCAGCGCCTCGACCAGCGGGACGCCGGCGGCGAACATGGTCGACAGGGTGCGCGTCCAGCGTGCGATCACCGATTTGTAGATGAGACTGCCGAAGATCGGGAGTTTCAGCATCACGCGGTCCATGAAGGCCTGGACCTTCTCGTTGCGTTTCCATGCCTGCATGAAAAAGTAAAGGCCACCGCCGATACTGCCGAAGATCAGCCACCAGTACTTGACGAAGATCTCGCTGATCGCGATCACTACCAGGGTCGGTGCCGGGAGATCGGCGCCGAACGAACTGAACACCTCCTTGAACGCGGGAATCACGAAGATCATGATCACCGCGACAACGACGAAGGCCACGACCAGCACCGAGATCGGATACATCAAGGCCGACTTGATCTTGGACTTGATGGCCTCGGTCTTCTCCATGTAGATCGCCAGCCGGTCCAGCAGGGCTTCCAGGATACCGGCGGCCTCGCCGGCTTCGACCAGGTTGCAGTAGAGGTTGTCGAAGTACAGCGGGTATTTGCGAAAGGCGCCGGACAGCGAAGTGCCGGTCTCGACATCGGTGCGCACGTCGTTGAGCAGCTTGGTGACGCTGGCGTTGGCGTTGCCGCGGCCCACGATGTCGAACGACTGCAGCAGGGGCACGCCGGCCTTCATCATGGTGGCGAGTTGGCGAGTAAAGATTGCGATATCCTTGGGCTTGATGCGCTGGCCCCGCCGCATCCGCCGCTTCTTGATCTTGGTCGGCGAGACGCCCTGCCGCCGCAAGGTGGACATGACCTGGTTTTGTCCGGCGGCGCGTGTTTCGCCCCGCACCTGCTTCCCATTGCGGTCGCGGCCTTCCCATTCGAAGACGAACTCAGAAACTTTGGTTGCTGCCGTGGCCATGTCGAACTACCCCTCTTTTTCGCCCGTTTTATTCATTGGTGCAGCCAAGCACTTCCTCCAGCGAAGTGACGCCCAGCCGGACCTTGTTGAGGCCCGACGTGCGCAGGCTGTTGACACCTTCCTTCTTCGCCTGCTCGGCGATATCCAGCGCGCTGCCGTCGCGCAGGATGATCCGCTGGATCTCGTCGCTGATCGGCATCACCTGGTAGATGCCGACGCGACCCTTGTAACCGTTATTGCACATGCTGCATCCCACCGGCCGGTAAGGCGTCCACGTTCCGTCGACGTCTTCGTCCTTGAATCCGGCATCCAGCAATGTCTCATGCGGAATGTCGGCCGGCGCCTTGCAGGTGGGGCACAGCCGTCTCGCGAGGCGCTGAGCCGTGATCAAAATCACGCTTGACGCGATGTTGAAGGGCGCGATTCCCATGTTGCGCATTCGCGTCAGGGTGGTCGGGGCGTCGTTGGTGTGCAACGTGGACAGGACCAGGTGACCCGTTTGTGCTGCCTTGATCGCGATGTCGGCGGTTTCCAGGTCCCGGATTTCACCTACCATGATGATATCTGGGTCCTGGCGCAGGAATGACTTCAGCGCGGCCGCGAAGGTAAGCCCCGCCTTTTCGTTGACGTTGACCTGATTCACACCCGGCATGTTGATTTCAGACGGGTCTTCGGCCGTGGAGATGTTCACTCCGGGCTTGTTCAACAGGTTCAGGCAGGTATAGAGCGACACCGTCTTGCCGGAGCCGGTCGGCCCCGTGACCAGCACCATTCCGTAAGGCCGCTGCACGGCGGCCAGCAGCCTTTCCTTTTCCACCGGGTCGTAACCCAGCGCGTCGACGCCGAGCTTCGCGCTGCTGGGGTCCAGAATCCGGATCACGATCTTCTCGCCGAACAGGGTGGGCAGGGTGCTGACCCGGAAGTCGATCACGCGGTCCGGGCCGACCTTCAGCTTCATCCGGCCGTCCTGGGGCACGCGCTTCTCGGAGATGTCCATCCGGGAGATGACCTTGATGCGCGAGGCCAGCTTGTCCTTGATCGCGACCGGCGGTGAAGCGATTTCGCGCAATTCTCCGTCCACGCGGAAGCGGACCCGGTAGGTGCTCTCGTAGGGCTCGAAATGCAGGTCGGACGCGCGCATGGTGAACGCGTCCAGCAGCATCTTGTGCAGGAACTTGACAACCGGCGCATCTTCAACTTCCGAAGGCGCCCCCTCGTTTTCCTCGACGACCGCCGACTCCATCGAGGCGTCGTCGAATTCGAAGTCGTCGCCGATGATGCTGTCCATCTGCTCGCTGGTCGTGGTGGCGTGGGCCTCGACCATCTTGGACAGCTTGTCGTATTCCGCGATGATCCAGTCGACCCCCATCTGGGTCGCGAACTTGATCTTCTCGGCGGCCTGGCTGTCAGAGGGATCCGCCGTGGCAACGATCAGCCGGTTGTTTCGCTTGCTCAGGACCACGACGCGGTAGTCCTGGCAGATCTTGGTGTCGAGCAGGTTCTTGGGCAGCCGTTGCAGGTCGATGGCTTCGAGGTCCAGCAGCGGGGCGCCAAACGCCGCCGACATCGTGTGGGCCAGGTCCGATGCCGACACCGCGCCGGAGCCGGTCAGCTCGGCGATGAAACGGGTACGGTTGCTCTGCGCCTTGCGGTAGATGTCTTCAGCCGACTTCTGGCCCAGCTTGCCGGCCGAAATCAGCGCCCGCGCCAGACCTGGCAGGGCAAGGGCGGGGGCGTCGGTAACTGCGGGATCGACTGCGGCCATGGCGATAGATATTCTCGATGAAACCGCTTGTGACAGTTGCAAGGCGGACTGCGCGAATCATCGCTGATTGCCCAGCGGCTGTAAATCTTCAATCCCTGAAGTCGGGCCAAGTGTGGCGTGGGGGGGTCACTGGGCGGAAAAAGGCCGCAAGGGTAACAACCCCCGGGCCGTTTACCATTCCATTCGGCGCCGGCTTCGGCGCGATTGGCGTCTTTATGAAAACCGACATTCCGGGACCGGATTCGCATCAGGAACTGCGTGAAGCCCTGCGGGCGCTCTGCGGGGCTTTCACCCCGGCCTATTGGCAAGGGGTGGACCTGGCGCGCGGCTATCCGGAGGAATTCGTCGATGCGCTGACCACGGCAGGATGGCTCGCGGCCCTGATTCCGCAGGACTATGGCGGTTCCGGACTCGGGCTGGCCGAAGCGTCGGTGATCATGGAAGAGATCAATTTCTCGGGGGGTAACGCAGGCGCATGCCATGGCCAGATGTACAACATGGGAACGCTGCTTCGCCACGGTTCGCCCACCCAGAAAAGCCTGTACCTGCCCGACATCGCGAGCGGCAAGCTGCGGCTGCAGACGATGGCGGTGACCGAGCCGACCACCGGCACGGATACGACGCAGCTGAAGACGACAGCGGTGCGCAAGGGCGACCGCTACGTGGTCAACGGGCAAAAGGTCTGGATCTCGCGGATCCAGCATTCCGACCTCATGATTCTGCTGGCCCGTACCACGCCGCTGGCACAGGTGCAAAAGAAGAGCGATGGCATGAGCATCTTCGTGGTCGACCTGCGCCAGGCCATCGGCCATGGAATGACCGTGCGGCCGATCGCGAACATGGTGAACCACGAGACCAACGAAGTGTTCTTCGATAACCTCGAGGTTCCGGTGGAGAACCTGATCGGCGAGGAAGGGCAGGGCTTCCGCTACATCCTGGACGGCCTCAACGCCGAGCGGACGCTGATCGCGGCCGAGTGCATCGGCGACGCCTACTGGTTCATCGACAAGGCGCGCCGGTACGCGGCCGGGCGGGTGGTGTTCAACCGGCCGATCGGCCAGAACCAGGGTGTCCAGTTCCCGATCGCCGATGCCTACATCGAGACCGAAGCGGCGAACCTGATGCGGTTCAAGGCCTGTGCGCTGTTCGACGCGGGCCAGCCATCCGGCGCGCAGGCGAACATGGCGAAATATCTGGCGGCCAAGGCGTCCTGGGAAGCGGCCAACGTCTGCCTGCAGACCCACGGTGGCTTCGGGTTCGCCCACGAATACGATGTCGAGCGAAAATTCAGGGAAACGCGTCTGTACCAGGTCGCCCCGATCTCCACCAACCTCATTTATTCCTATGTCGCCGAGCACGTGCTGGGGCTGCCGAGGTCATTCTGATGCCGCTGCCTCTTGACGATATTACCGTGGTGTCGCTGGAGCATGCGATCGCCGCGCCGTTTTGCACCCGCCAGCTGGCAGACCTGGGCGCGCGCGTGATTAAGGTGGAGCGCCCCGGCAGCGGCGACTTCGCCCGCGACTACGACAGCCGAACCAAGGGCCTGGCTTCGCATTTCGTCTGGGTCAACCGGTCCAAGGAAAGCCTCACGCTCGACCTGAAGCAACCGCAGGCGCTGGCGGCATTGAAGGATCTCATCGTTAACGCGGACGTGCTGGTGCAGAACCTCGCCCCCGGCGCAACGGCGCGCATGGGACTCGGTTACGACGCCCTGAGCGTCGCGCATCCCCGCCTGATCGTCTGCGACATTTCCGGCTACGGCAACGACGGGCCATATCGCGACAGGAAGGCCTATGACCTGCTGATCCAGAGCGAGGCGGGCTTCCTGTCTGTCACCGGCACTCCGCAGGAGCCTAGCAAAGCGGGCAATTCGATCGCCGACATCGCTGCTGGAATGTATGCCTACACCGGAATTCTTGCGGCGCTCATGCAGCGCCAGAAGACCGGCCAGGGCTCGCACGTCGACGTGTCGATGCTGGAGGCGCTGTGCGAGTGGATGGGGTTTCCCTTGTACTACACGTATGAAGGTGCCGCTGCGCCCTCGCGCAGTGGGGCGTCGCATGCGACGATTTATCCCTATGGCCCGTTCCAGGCGGGCGACGGCAAAACCATCATGCTTGGACTGCAAAATGAGCGGGAATGGAGGGCCTTCTGCGACCAGGTGCTGTTGCAACCAGCCGTGGCTTCCGATCCGCGCTTCAACAGCAATGCTGCCCGCAACGAGAACCGGGAGGCGCTGCGCACCGCAATTCACGAGACATTCCAGCGGCTGACGGCGCAAGAGGTGGTTGAACGCCTCGATCAGGCGCAGATCGCGAATGCTCGCGTGAACGACATGGCCGACGTCTGGGCCCATCCGCAGCTTCAGGCGCGCGGGCGGTTTCGCGATGTCGGCTCACCGGCCGGCATGATCAGCGCCTTGCTGCCGCCGGGGGCGAACAGCAGTTTCGACTACCGCATGGATCCGATTCCAGCGGTCGGCCAGCATAGCGAAGCCATCCTGCGCGAACTGGGTCGCGGCGACGCGGAGATCGCCTCGCTTCGCGCATCGAGCGCGATCTAAAGGTGTCGGTTGGCAGACATGGGTCCAGCTCCTGGCCTGACGCTCGGTGACCCGGTGCTCGACCGGGAGCACGCCGAACTCCAGCAACTGATCGTGGCCTTGCTGCAGGCTCCGCCTGGAACCGCCAGGACGCGGGAACGCTTTGGCGGCGTTCCGGTCCAGGTCACCCGAGGCAGCCCATCGACCGGGTCCTAAGCCTGGCCTGCGTCCAGGCCAGTCTGGAGGATGATTGAGATGGGTCAAGCCGGCATGCACGGCCTCGCCCTATGGTTGCATCAACGCAATCCGACAAGGAGTGGCCCATGAAACTTTCACTGACTCAGCTGCTGGTACATATGGACCCCACGCCGCTGGCTGCGCGACGACTGGAAGCGGCATGTCGGATCGCGCAGGAGCAGGGCGCAGCCGTCACCGCTCTGTACGCGGTGACGTCCTTGCTGGCCGTGCTGCCGTTCTCGCCGGAGGGCGGAGGCGCAATGGTCGCGCCGTTGCGGGACATCGACGACGAGCGGCGCAAGCAAGCGCGCGAGCGCTTCGACCACGTGGCCGGCACCGTGGCGGTGCGGCCGACCTGGGCCGAGGTGCGGGACGACCCCATGCTGCCGGTGTTTTCCCAGCAGGCGCTGTATGCCGATCTCTTGGTTTTGGGCCAGTACGATCCCGGCGATCCAACCGCCAGCGGCGTACCGCCCGACTTCGTCGAATCCGTCATGGCTGCAAGCGGCAAGCCCGCGCTGATCCTGCCCTATGCGGCCGTGCCGGTGGGTCTGGGCGAGACGGTGGCGATCGCCTGGAAGCCGTCACGCGAAGCGGCCCGCGCCGTCGCTGCCGCAATGCCGCTGCTGCAGCGCGCGCGCCAGGTTCACGTTGTGTCCTGGACTTCACCGGACGAAGCGGTGACAGGCGCCCGGCTCGACCTGCCGGGCTACCTGCAGAGGCACGGCGTGCAGGCGGTCTGGCATTGCCAGGCGGATGAGCCGCAAGACATCGGTGAGCTGTTGCTGTCGCGCGCGTTCGACCTTGAGGCCACGCTGCTGGTGATGGGCTGCTACGGCCACACCCGGGCTCGCGAGTGGGTCCTGGGCGGCGCCTCGCGTACGGTGCTGCGGTCGATGACCCTGCCTGTGCTGATGGCCCATTGACCGCCGATTCCTTGTCAGCGCTGGGCCCTGCATCCGGCGACGCGACTGCGCTTGCCGGCCTGACGGGGGAGCAGGCGGCGCGTGCGCTGGCGCAGGACGGCCCCAACGCCTTGCCGGGCAGCGAACCCCGCTCGATGCTGCGCATCGGGCTTGATGTCGTGCGCGAGCCGATGTTCCTGATGCTGCTGGCCGCGGGAACGATTTACTTGGTCGTCGGCGACGCAGCCGAGGCTGCCTTCCTGCTCGGGTCGGTGTTCGCCGTGGTCGGACTGGCGCTGGCCCAGGAGCGAAAGACGCAGCGCGCTCTGGAAGCATTGCGTGACTTGTCCGCGCCTCGGGCGCTGGTCATTCGCGACGGCTCCGAGCTGCGCATCGCCAGCCGCGAGGTGGTCTGCGGCGACCTGCTGGTGCTGCACGAAGGTGATCGGATCGCGGCCGACGCTGTGCTGGTGCGGGGGCAGCTACGGACCGATGAGTCCCTGCTCACCGGCGAGGCCGCCACGCAGGACAAGCTGACCAGCGACCCAGCTCTGCCGATGGTCGAGCCGGGCGGCGCGGAGGCCACGCCTTTCCTGTTCGCGGGCACGGTGGTGACCGGCGGCGTCGGTGTGGCTTGTGTGCGCGCCACCGGTGCGGGCTCGGCGATCGGGCGCATTGGCGTGGCGCTGACGCAGACGGTCGAGGCCACATCGGAGCTGCAGCGCAGTTCCCGCCGCATCGTGCGGATACTGGCCACAACAGGTCTGGCGCTGGCAGCCGCGTTGGTGTTGCTCAGCTGGCTGTGGGATGGGCGCAGCCTGCTCGACAGCCTGCTGCTGGGGATCGCCCTGGCGATGGCAATCCTGCCGGAGGAGATCCCGGTCGTGCTCACGGTGTTCCTGGCGCTGGGCGCCTGGCGGCTGTCGCACCAGAAGGTGCTGACCCGCCGCGTGACCGCGGTCGAGGCGCTGGGCGGGATCACCGTGCTTGCGGTCGACAAGACCGGCACACTCACACTCAACCGCATGGAACTGGCGCAGCTGTGGGTGCCGAACCAGAGCTTCCATGACGCGGTGGGCCATGTGCTTTCCGAGGATTTCCACGAGCTTGCCGAGTTCGCGCTGCTGGCAACGCCAATGGATCCGTTCGACCCGATGGAAAAGGCCATCCGCGACTTCGGCCTGCGCCACCTCAAAGACACGGAACACGTCCATGCCGGCTGGCAACCGGAGCAGCAGTATCCGCTCACGCCGCAGATTCTGGCGATGACTCGTGTCTTTGAACTCGACCGTCCCGGGCGCCATTTGCTGGCTACCAAGGGCGCGCCGGAAGCGGTGGCCGACCTGTGCCATCTGGATGCCGCCGCACTCGACTCCATCCGCGCGCAAGTGCTTGAGATGGCCGGGCGCGGGTTGCGTGTGCTGGGCGTCGCCACGGGCCGCTGGGACGGCGCGACCTGGCCGCAGAGCCAGCATGACTTCAACTTCCGCTTTCTCGGGCTGCTCGGACTGCTGGACCCACCGCGGCCAGAGGCGGCCGACGCGGTGGCGGCCTGCGGGCGGGCCGGCATCCGCGTGATCATGATGACCGGCGACCATCCGGCAACGGCGCAGGCGATCGCCCGGCAGGTCGGGTTGCCCGCCACGGCGCAGGTGCTCACCGGCGCCGAGATCGAAGCGCTGGACGATGCGGCCTTGCGCCAGCGCCTGGCCGGCGTCGCTATTTGCGCGCGGCTGGCGCCGGTGCAGAAGCTGCGGCTGGTGCGGGCGCTGCAGGCCGCCGCAGAGGTGGTCGGCATGACCGGCGACGGAGTCAACGATGCGCCGGCACTGAAGGCCGCCGACATCGGCATCGCGATGGGTGAGCGCGGCACCGACGTCGCGCGGGAAGCGGCGGCCATTGTGCTGCTCGATGACAGCTTCGCCAGCATCACGGCGGCGATTCGCCAGGGGCGCCGGATCGACGACAACATCCGCGACGCGATCCGCTTCGTCTTCGCGGTCCACGTCCCGGTCATCGCGCTGGCGCTGGTTCCGGTCTTGATGCACTGGCCTGCGCTGCTGCTGCCGGCGCAGATCGTGCTGCTGGAATTGGTCATCGACCCCGCCTGTTCGGTCCTGTTCGAGGCGGAGCCCGCCGCCGCCGACCTGATGGAACGGCCGCCTCGGCCGGCCGCTTCGTCGCCGTTCGCGCTGCCCAACCTCGCCTACGGCGTGCTGCAGGGCCTGGGGCTCGCGACCACTCTGATCCTGGGCGCCGCTCTCATGGTGCAGGGCGACTGGCCAGCGCAGGCGGTGCGAACAACTGTGTTCCTGGCTTTGGTGGCGGGGGTCTTCCAGCTGGTGCTGGCGCATCGCAGTGCGCGGCGGGTATCGCAGACAACCAGCAACCCGTGGCTGCTGCGCCTTCTGCTGGTGGTGGTGGCGGTGTTGGCCTTGGTGTTGGGACTGCCCTGGCTGCGCGACATCATGGGGTTTGCTTCACCGTCGCTTCTCACGCTGGCTTCGGCGGTCGCCATGGTGGCCGCAGCGGCGCTCTGGAACTGGGTGCTGCGCCGGATTGCATCAGCCTTGCGCCGGCGATCGCACGCAGGAAGGTTCTGAAGACGCTTCCTGGTGACACTCGGCGCCGCTGAAGCTCAACCCGCAGGCCCCTGAGGCCTGAGATCCAAGCTTGATCTGGGTCAAGCATCACCGGGACGCGGCGACTAGAGTGGAGCCAGTCACCGCCGCCCCCATGCAGTTGGATTTCGGCGCATCCGCAACAAGCGGTATCCTGTTTTTCCCATCGGACCCTCCATGAAGATCGCCAGTTTCTGCCAACGCGAGTTCGTCACCATCCATGCGCAGGAGTTGCTGCGCAACGCCGCCGCGTTGATGCGCGAGCAGCATGTCGGCGCCCTTGTGGTGATCGACTCCGCCGAGCCGCCGCGCGTGCTGGGCGTCGTCACCGACCGTGATCTGGCGATCGAAGTGCTGGCGAGGCACCTGAATGTCGCCACCACACGCATCGGCGAGATTGCCAGCAGTTCGCTGGTCGCCGTCGCGGCCACCGCCTCGGTCCATGAAGCGGTGAGTGCGATGGAAAAAAGCGGCGTTCGACGCCTGCTCGTCAGCGAGGAGGACGGCAGCGTGATCGGCTTTGTCTCCGCTGACGACCTGATCGGGGCGATCGCCAGCGAACTGGGCAGCCTCGCCAGCGCCCTGCGAAACGTCATCACCCGGGAGAGCGCGGAACGCGCGGCGCTGTCCACGCCGCCGACCCGGCCCGTGTTCCTGCCGCATGGTGTGACCGGCACGCGTTGACCTCGCGGCCGGGCGCGATCGGGGTCAGCCAGGCGCTGAAGCAGGAAGTAGCCAATGCTCCGGCTCGGTCAAGCCGCAGCGACCACGTACCCCAGTTCTTCAGCAGTAAGGGGCTCGGCTCCCTTCTGCAGGCCCTCCAGGACCGCAACGTCGGCCTCCGAGGCATCGCCGCGCCGGGCCAACAGGCGCTCCTGCAGAACCGCCGGGGGCGCCTCGCAATGCAGGATCGAAAACGGCACGGCCAGTTCGCGCGCCAGCATCAGGGCCTGCTTGCGTTCTGCACGGTGCAGAAAGGCCGCGTCCAGGACGACGGGATAGCCTGCGTGCAGTGCGCCCCGTGCAATTGCGAATAGCTGTCCGTAGGTGCGGTCCGTGGCGCCGGCGCCGTACAGGTCCAGCCCCCTGTCGCTCGAGCTTTCGAGCGTCCTCAAACCGAACAGGCGCTTGCGCTCCACGTCCGAGCGCAGCCGGATCGCGCCTTCGCGCCGCAGCAATGCCTCTGACGAGAAGGTCTTGCCAGATCCTGGCAGGCCGTGGGTGATGGACAGCCGCGGCTGAACTACCTGGGTCCAGGCCAGGGCGGTGTCCAGGTAGCGCTTTGCGGAGCCGCCGACTCCGGGTCTGCGCAGCTGTTCGGCTTGTGCCCGCACCAGGGCACGGTAGACGACGGCGAAGCGCAGACCCGGCAGCGCAGCGTGGTCGCCGCTGATGTCGAGCCACAGGTTCAGCAGCCGGAAGGCCAGGTCGTTGCGGCCTCGCGCGCTGAAGTCCATCACGGCAAATGCGATCTCGTCGAGGACGTCGATCCAGCGCAACGCCGGGTCGAATTCGATGCAGTCGAACGCTTCGACACCGCCATCCAGGCTCACCAGGTTGTCAAGGTGGAGGTCGCCGTGTCCTTCTCGCACTGCGCCGCCTTGCCGGCGCGCAGTCCAGAGCGGCGCCAGCGCGGCGGCGCTGGTTTCAAGCCACTCACGCAGCAGCGCCTGTTCCGGTTCGGTGGCGATCGCGCCGGTGCCGGCGAGCGCGGCCAGCGCGACCTGGCGCCGGTGCTCCGGCAGGGCGAAGCCAGTGGCCGCATCGGTCGCCGGCGAGCTCTGCTGGAAGCCGGCGACCAGCCATGCCAGCCGGTCGACATCTTCGTCCAGCAGCGTTCCAGCCGCCAACTGCTCGCTGAACAGCGCACCGTCAGGGAAGCGCCGCATCCGCACGGCGTACTCCAGCGCCTCGCCGGGTCCGTCCAGCGCCGGCGCCTTGGGCGTGCCGGTGATGCGCGTCACGCCCAGGTAGAGCGATGGCGCGAGCCGGCGGTTCAGGCGCAATTCCTCCTCGCAGAAGTGCCGGCGCAATTCGAGCGTGCTGTAGTCGACGAAGGACAGTCGAAGGGGCTTCTTGATTTTCCAGGCCGTGTCGGCTGCGAGCAGCACCCAGGAGATGTGGGTTTCGACCAGCTGCGCGTGCAGCGAACGGGCCAGGGCCTCGACCACGGCCCGCGCCAGGGGGATGGAATCTGTTGTTTGCATGGCGCTATCTTGAAGGTCCACCATGGGATCCAGTTGGGTTGCCTAAAACCGGTGTGCCGGGTGCCTGACGGCAGCCCGGCGCCGTTCCGCTTGTCAGGCGCCCACGCGCAGATGGTCGACCACACGCGACACGCCGCGCGCCGAAAACGCCGTGCCGATGGCAGCGTCGTGCTCGGCCAACGAATGCACCTGGCCGCTGAGCGTGACGATGGCGCCTTCGACCTCGACGCCGATGTGGTGTGCCTCCCGCTGGGCCTGGCGCGTCAGCGCCGCGGTGATCTGGCCGCCCAGGTTGCGGGCACTGACCCGAGGCTTGACGGTGATGTCGTTAGTGAGGCCGCGTACCCCCAGCAGCGGCCGGATGGCCTGCTCGGCGCTCGCGTACTGGTAGCCCCACTCGAGCTCCCCGCTGAGCGTCACCCAGCCGTTTTCGACTTTGACCTTCACGCAGTCGTCCGGCACCATGGAATGCCAGCGCATCGCCGCGGTCGCGACCTCGGCGATCTCGGTGTCACTGCGCTTGTGGCCCGGCGCCAGCTTGACGTCCAGGTCGATGGCGATGGCGCGAACTCCGGCCACGCGCCGCACCGCGCGCTCCGCAGCGTGTTTTTCGGCAAACGTATTGAGCTGGCCGGTCAGCGTGACTACACCCTCGTGGACGGCGACGCCGATGGCTGCGGCATCGATGGCCGGGTTCCATGCGAGTTCATCGCTGACGTCGGTTTTGAGTTGCATGTCGGTTTTCATCGTGCGCTCCTGGAAAAAGACGATCCAAACTCAACTTTAGGCGGCGCCTGTCGCGTCGGTATTGACGTGGCGCAACTCCGGGCAAGCTAGACGGCAGCCATTGGCTTGATGTGGCGCAACCCGACGCCGCCGTCACCGCTCCAGAATGGGAATGTTCAAATCAACAGGAGCCTTGTGCATGACGCTGAGTCGCAGCAGCTTTTTGCGGGCCGCCGCCGCCCTGCTGCTGGTCGGCGTCTTCAGCGTCTCCGGCGCGGCGCGGGCCAGCGATGGCTTCGCGGACCTCGCGGTCCTGTATGGGGCGCAGGTCGATGCGCGCCTCGCCATGCCGACTGCGGAAACGCGCCGCTATGCCCAGCTGGCCGAAGAAGCGCTGACGCGGGCCGGGGTCGGACTTGCCCAGCCGCAATATGTGGCCGTGGTCGACCGTGATCCCTGGGTGCAGGCTTTCTTGCTCTTGTGGCGATCGGCGCCAGGCCAGTACGAGCTGGTGGGCGCGTCGCCCGTCTCCACCGGGCGCCCCGGCAGCTTTGACCACTTTGAAACGCCGCTGGGCGTGTTCGAACACACCGTTGCCAATCCGGATTACCGGGCCCTGGGCACCCCCAACAGCGGGGGCATCCGCGGTTACGGCATGAAAGGCTTGCGGATTTTCGATTTCGGCTGGCAGCGCGCGCCCAAGGGCTGGGGCGACGCTGCGGTGTCGGAAATGCGGCTGCAGATGCACGCGACGGATCCCGACCTGCTGGAGAGGCGGCTTGGGAGTGCGCAGTCCAAGGGCTGCATCCGGATCCCGGCGACGCTCAACCGGTTCCTGGACCATTTCGGCGTGCTCGATGCGGCTTATCAAGAGGCCACGCACGATGGGAGCAAGCTTTGGATGCTGGATCCGCAGCGGCAGCCGGCGGCCGGGGCGGGACGCTATTTGCTGGTCGTGGAGTCGGGGCGCGGCGACCGGCCCGACTGGAGCCCTGCACCCTTTATTCCCCACCGCCCGCCGGCACCGCCAGCGCCGGGGAGTTGAGCCGAATGCCAATCAAACCCTTTCAACCGCCGGCTCGCGCCAGCGCAGCGCAGGCCATCGACCTCCCCCTGAAACTCAGGCTGGCGCGGCTGACCAACGGCGTCTCGCCGGGGTCGGTCTCCATGGCTTTCGCAGACTGGGCCAACCACCTGCTGGCGTCGCCTGCTAAGCAGACCGAACTGGGCCAGAGCGCGCTGCAGAAATGGCTGCTTTGGCTGCAGTACGGGCACCACGCCTGGCAGGGCGAGTGCCCTGTCTGCGTCGAGCCGCTGCCGCAGGACAAGCGCTTTTCGCCACCCGAATGGCAGTCGCTTCCTTATGCTGCGCTGGCCCAGGCTTTCCTGTTGCAGCAGCAGTGGTGGAGTGAAGCCATGACCGGCGTGGGCGGGGTCTCGGGCCACCATGAAGAGGTTGCCGAATTCAGTGTCCGCCAGTGGCTGGACATGGCATCGCCGTCGAACTTCATCGCCTCCAATCCGCAGGTGCTGCGGGAAACGGTGGCGACAGGCGGCATGAATCTCGCCCGCGGCTTTGCCAACTGGTCGCGCGATGCGCTGGCAGTGCTGGCTGGCGGGCGGCCGCGTGGAGTGGAAAACTTCGTGCCGGGCCGGCATGTGGCGCTGACGCCGGGCAAAGTGGTGTTTCGCAACCGCCTCATCGAGCTCATCCAGTACCAGCCGACGACGCCGCGCGTCCACGCGCAGCCGCTCCTGATCGTGCCGTCGTGGATCATGAAGTACTACATCCTGGACCTGACGCCGGAAGACTCGCTGGTGCGTTACCTGGTCGGCCAGGGACACACGGTGTTCATGATTTCGTGGAACAACCCCGATGGGACCGACCGCGACCTCGGGATGGAAGACTACGTGCAGCAGGGCGTGATGGCCGCGATCGCGGCTGTGCAGGCCAGGTTTCCCCGTGCAGCAATCCACGCCGCCGGCTATTGCCTGGGCGGCACGCTGCTGGCGATCGCCGCTGCGGCACTGGCAGCGCAGCCGCACAACCCCCTCAAGAGCGTCTCGCTGTTGGCGGCGCTGACCGATTTCCATGAACCCGGCGAGCTGGGCCTGTTCATCGACGAAGGCCAGATCGCCTGGCTCGAAGACCTGATGGCCAGGCGCGGCTTCCTGGATGGCCGGGAGATGGCCGGCGCGTTCGCGCTGCTCAATTCGAAGGACTTGGTCTGGTCCAAGCTCGTGCACGAATACCTGATGGGCGCGCAGACGCCGATGACGGCGCTTCGCGCCTGGAACGCTGACGCTACCCGGCTCCCCGCCCGGATGCACGGTGAGTACCTGCGCGGGCTGTACCTTCACAACGACCTGGCGCAGGGTCGGTACCGCGTCGCCGGGAAGGCAGTGGCACTGTCCGACCTCCGGCTTCCGCTGTTCTCGGTGGCGACCGAGAACGACCACGTTTCGCCCTGGAAATCGGTCTACAGGATCCAGCGGATGGCTCAGGGGCCGGTGAGTTTCGTACTCGCTTCGGGCGGACACAACGTCGGCATCGTCAGCCCTCCTGCCGGACCACTCGCGCACCCCCAAGCCAGCTACCGCGTCGCCAGCCATGCCGCAGGAATGGCGCCATTAGATCCGCAGGAGTGGCGCGCCGCAGCGCCTGTCAGCGCAGGGTCGTGGTGGCCTGCGTGGTCCAGCTGGCTGGCCAAGCATTCCCGTGGCCAAGTCGCCGCAGTGGCTGTGACCGGGCTGCTTGCAGATGGGTTGCCCGACAACGCACCCGGCAGCTACGTGCACCGGATGTAAGGACGGCCGCGGTTCAGGCCATCTGAGCTCCGGGCGTTGATGAGGACGAGAGAACGGTTTGGCGGCGAGCCGATCCGGATCACGCTGCGCTGAAAAATCTGGTCGGGGTGAGAGGATTCGAACCTCCGGCCTCTACGTCCCGAACGTAGCGCTCTACCAGGCTAAGCTACACCCCGTTTTTGCCTGAAGACCTGCGCCCCGGGCCTGAATCGCTTCAGTTGCGGCGCAGCAGCAGTTGAGCCGCCAATTGTAGCAAACCTTCCGACCATTTATTGCGCGGCAATCGCTGCGCGGCTTCGATTGCGCGTTGCGCCTCGTCCGCTGCCGCTTGCCGGGTGACTTCCAGCGAGCCGGTCTGGCGCACGATCGCGACGATGCTTTCCAGTTCGGATACGGCGCCGGTCTCGATTGCATGGCGGATCAGTGCGCCTTGCTCCGGCGTGCCGCGCTGCATCGCGGCAATCAGGGGCAACGTGGCCTTGCCCTCCCGCAGGTCATCGCCCAGGTTCTTGCCCATCTCGGCCGCGTCGCCGTCGTAGTCGAGCACATCGTCGATGACCTGGAAAGCCGTGCCCAGCGCCTGCCCGTAGTCGGCGCAGGCCTGTTCGATTTCCGGCGGGCTGCCCGCCAGCACCGCGCCCAGTCGGGCACTCGCTTCGAACAGCTTGGCGGTCTTCGAGCGGATCACGCGCAGGTAGTCGGCCTCGGTCAAGGACGCATCGTGCATGTTCATGAGTTGCAACACCTCGCCTTCGGCAATCACGTTGGTCGCGTCGGCCAGGATCTCCATGACCCGCATCTGGCCGGCGTCCAGCATCATCTGGAAGGCGCGCGAGTACAGGAAGTCTCCGACCAGCACGCTGGCCGGGTTGCCGAAGCTCTCATTGGCGGTGGCGCGGCCGCGTCGCAGGGTGGATTCG
>JANXVP010000143.1 GCA_025351615.1 Ramlibacter sp.
GCTTTCACCGGCGAGAGTCCCTGCCCTGCGTCGAACACATCTCGCGGATGACCGATCACGCGCCCTTGCGCGCAGCGCGTGGCGCGCATGACCCGCACGCCATTCGCCTGCGCTTCTTGCAGCGCAGCCTCCAGGGCGTGATGGATCGTGCCGTTGCCGGTGCCTGCCACCACCAATCCGCGAACCCCATGCGCGACAAGTGACTGGACCAGGCGGCCGCTGCTGCCCGCATGGCTCGTGACGATTTCGACCTGCGGCCAGGCAGCGCCGCTCGCCAGCCACGCCATCGCGGCATGGGGCGCACCGTCCCGCGCCGCGGGCCAGTCGCGCAGCAGCCGAAGCCCGCCCTGTTCGACGTAGCCGATCGGACCCGCGTCGCCCGAGCCGAAAGCGTCGAGCCGGTAGGTGTGCTGCTTGCGAACGTCGACCGCTCCATGAATGACGCCGGCGCAGACCGCAACCACGCCACTCGCGCCCGGCCAAGCGGCGACTGCGACGGCATCCACGATGTTCTGCGGGCCATCGGGACTGAGGGCGGTTGCGGGCCGCATTGCACAGGTCAGCACCACCGGTTTCAAAGGCGCCAGCAGCGCCTGCAGCAGGTACGCGGTCTCTTCCAGCGTGTCGGTGCCGTGGGTGACAACCACACCGCCGACGTCGTCCTGCGCCAGCCACCACGCGCAACGTTGCGCGAGCTGTGCCCAGACCGAGTCGTCCATGTCCTTGCTATCGATCTGGGCCACCTGCTCGCTGACCAGCGCCCGGTTCTTCAGGGGCCCAATGGCGCCCAGCAACTCGACGATTCCGCGTTGCGCCGCGGCATACCCGATGTTGTCGTGCGCCGCGGCAGACGTCCCTGCAAGCGTTCCGCCGGTGCCCAGCACCACGATTTTTGCCTGGCTCACTTGCAAACTTTCAAAAACTGGTTAAAAATACACTACTGGTTATCCAAACAGTGACCATCCACCAGGAGCCGCCACCATGATCGAGACGCCCAAGCTCACCGCCCGCCAGCAGCAGATTCTGGACCTGATCCAGAGCGCCATTGCACGCACAGGCGCGCCGCCCACCCGCGCCGAGATCGCGTCCGAGCTCGGCTTCAAGTCCGCCAACGCGGCCGAGGAGCACCTGCAGGCGCTGGCCCGCAAGGGCGTGATCGAACTGGTCAGCGGCACGTCGCGCGGCATCCGCCTGAACAGCGAAACGCTGCGCTCCATCCATGAATCCAGAAACAAGCAGTTCTCCCTGCCCCTGCAGGGCCTGGCGCAGCTGGCGCTGCCCCTGATCGGACGCGTCGCTGCGGGCTCGCCGATCCTGGCGCAGGAGCATGTCGACCAGACCTACTACGTCGAGAACAGCCTGTTCCAGCGCCGCCCCGATTACCTGCTCAAGGTGCGAGGCATGTCGATGCGGGACGCCGGCATCATGGACGGCGACCTGCTGGCCGTGCAGGCCACCAAGGAAGCCAAGAACGGGCAGATCATCGTTGCGCGCCTGGGCGACGATGTCACGGTGAAGCGCTTCCGCCGCAACAAGCACCTGATCGAGCTGCATGCCGAAAACCCGGACTACCAGACCATCATCGTCGAGCCCGGCGAGCCGTTCGAAATCGAAGGTCTCGCGGTCGGCCTGATCCGCAACACAATGCTGATGTAGCAGACCCCGTTTTCGGGCCGCTGCAGGTGGCGGGCGTATGGCGCAACCGCTGCCATCACCCTGCAGCCGGCCTTTCAGCGCAATCCTGCCTGTGTCCAGTCATTCACAGGAGCATCCAATGGGAATCACATTCTTGACGGTCGGCGGGCTGTTGGCGCCGTTCCAGCAATTCATCAGCTGGCTGGGAGCAGTCCCGTCGGGCAGACAGGCCTCATGCCGCGTCGCCAGGCTTGCGCACCCGACCCAGGCGAATCGCGTCAACAGCCGCGCCCATCTCTCCTGGCCGTCCACAGCGCGCGCAAGCGCCCCGCCCACCTGCCGCCCACTGCGGGTCTTGCGCGTGGTGGATTCATGCCACACGCCGGCCAGCGCCGGTCGCATGGTGATTTCTGGCCGCATGGCCGACGTCTGCGCCGAACTCGAGCGGCTGGCCGCGCTGGAGGCGAACCCGGGCTAGGTCCGCCCACCCATCAGGTACTCGCCCTTGCCCAGTTCCACCCCGTTGTGCCGCAGGATGGCGTACGCGGTGGTGACATGGAAGAACAGGTTGGGCAAGGCCCAGTTCAGCAGGTACGCCTCGCCTTTCATGGTGCGTGTGGTTTCGCGACCGACCGGGAAGGTGATGTCCTTGTCTTCGCAGCCGTCGATCTTGGCCCGGGGCACGCTGTCGAGGTAGTCGATCGTCTTGCGAATGCGCTCTTTCAATTCGGCGAAAGAGGTTTCGGTGTCCTCGAATTTTGGCGCTTCCACGCCCGACAGCCGGGCCAGGCCGTTCTTGGTCGCATCGCATGCAATCTGAACCTGCTTCCTGAACGGCAGCATATCGGGCGCGAGCCGGTAATCGGTCAGCACCAGCGGGTCGAATTTTTTGGCTTCGGCGTGCGCCTGCGCCTTGTCCAGGAAGTGGCTCAGGTTGCCCAGCATGTTCTTGAAAACCGGCACGCTGGCTGAATACATCGAAATCGTCATTGCGTCTCCTGGGATGGCGGGATGAAGACTGCATGCTAGCGGCTTCTGCCCGCGCGCACTTTTTGCGACGCTGCGCTCAGGGCACAATTGGCGCATGAACGTTGTGATTCTCGACGACTACCAGGACGCGGTTCGCAAGCTGCAGTGCGCATCCAAGCTGGAGTCGTACCCTGCCAAGGTCTATACCAACACCGTCAAGGGCATCGGCCAGCTGTCGGTGCGGCTGCGCGATGCCGAAATCATCGTGCTGATCCGCGAGCGCACCCACATCACCCGCCAGCTGGTCGAAAAGCTGCCCCGCCTGAAGCTGATCGCGCAGACCGGCCGGGTCGGCAGCCACGTCGACCTGGAAGCATGCTCCGAGCGCGGCATCGCAGTCGCTGAAGGCGTCGGCTCGCCGGTGGCGCCGGCCGAATTGACCTGGGCGCTGATCATGGCGGCAATGCGGCGCCTGCCCCAGTACATTTCCACGCTCAAGCACGGCGGCTGGCAACAGTCGGGAATGAAGTCGGCGTCGATGCCGGTCAACTTCGGTCTTGGCATGGTGCTCAAGGGCAAGACGCTGGGCATCTGGGGCTACGGCAAGATCGGCCAGCTGGTGGCCGGCTACGGCAGGGCGTTCGGCATGAAGGTGCTGGTGTGGGGCCGGCAGTCCGCACGGGAGCAGGCGGCAGCCGACGGCCACCAGGCGGCGACCAGCTGCGAGGAGCTGTTTGCCCAGAGCGACGTCCTCAGCCTGCACCTGCGGCTGAACGAGGAGACGACCGGCATCGTGACGCTGGAGGACCTGGGCCGCATGAAACCGACCGCGCTGCTGGTCAACACATCCCGCGCTGAATTGGTCGCGCCCGAGGCCTTGATCGCGGCGCTCAACCGCGGCCGGCCGGGCATGGCGGCCATCGACGTCTTCGAGAGCGAACCGATCCTGCAGGGCCACGCGCTGCTGCGCCTGGAAAACTGCATCTGCACGCCGCATATCGGCTACGTCGAGCTGGACAGCTACGAGCTCTATTTCGGGGCGGCCTTCGACAACGTGGTCAATTTCATTCGCGGCACGCCGACCAACATCGTCAACCCTGGCGCGCTCCAGGTCCGGCGCTGAACGAGCGTCGGGGGCCGCTCCATGCGCGTCACTGGCGGCCAGGTCGAGCGGACCTCGCGTCCATCGATGCCGGGCGTGCTGTGGGCGCTGCTGTTCGGCAATTTCGTCATCGGCACGGGCGTGATGCTGGTCCCGGCGACGCTCAACGAATTGAGCAGCTCGCTGCAAGTGTCCGTTGCCACCGCCGGTCAGCTGATCTCCGCCTCGGCCGTGGTGATGTGCATCGGGGCGCCCCTGTTTGCCGCCGTCGTGGCGGGGTGGGACCGCCGACGGCTGCTGGCTGTGTCCCTGCTGTGGTTTGGCGCACTGCACCTGTTGTGCACGCTCGTGGCGACCTTCGAGGCGCTGCTGCCGCTGCGGATGCTGGCTGTGATCGCGCCCGCGATCTTCACTCCACAGGCCGCTTCGTGCGTCGGACTGCTGGTGCCGGCAGCGCTGCGCGGCCGGGCCATTACCTTCGTGTTTCTCGGCTGGTCCCTGGCGTCCGTCGTCGGGATGCCGCTGGGCGCTTTCGTGGGCGGCATGCTGGGCTGGCGCAGCGCCTTCGCGGCGCTGGGCCTGCTCAGCCTGGCCAGCGCCTGCTGGATCTGGCGCGCCATGCCGGACGGCATCCGGCCTGCGCCGCTGACGCTGGCGGACTGGCGCGAGACGCTGCGCTCCCGGGCGCTGATGCTGTGCATCGCCGTCACGGTGCTGTCATCCGCCGGCCAGTTCGTGCTGTTCTCCTACTTCGCGCCCTACTACAGGCAATCGATCGCCGTCACCGCGCTGCAACTGAGCCTGCTGTTCGTCTGGTTCGGCGCCTCCGGTTTTGTCGGCAACATGTTGATGTCGCGCCATATCGAGCGCATCGGCGCGCATCGCGCAGTGATGATCGCCATCGGCTGCATGGCGCTCAGCCTGCTGGTCTGGCCGCTGGGGACCAACATCTTCCTGGCCGCACTGGTGGCTGTTCCGTGGGCGCTGGGTTGTTTTTCGTCGAACTCGGCGCAGCAAGCCCGGCTGGTCGGAATCGCGCCAGCGCTCGCGTCCGGCTCCATCGCCCTGAATTCATCTGCCATGTACGCCGGGCAGGCGCTCGGTGCAGCCAGCGGCGGCGCGCTGATCGCACGCAGCCAGATGAACTCGCTGCACTGGGCCGGCTTTGCCCTGCTGCTGCTGGCGATGGCGGTCAGCGCCTGGGCCGCGAGCTATCGCACCAGCCACCGCGCGGCAACCATGCAATAGCGGCAGGACCGGCTACTTTTTCCGGGGCGAGCCGTCCGGGCTGACGTCGCCGGGTTCGGACAGCTCGAAGTCCAGGCTGCTGCTGTCCGTGTCGCTGCTCAGGCGGACGGATGGCTGGCTGGCTGCAGAGGGCCCGGACAGGTCGATGTCCAGCCCCAGCCGGGGTGAGGGTCGCGGCATCTGCGGGTCCCGCGCATCCCCCACGTGGCCGGTGTCCGGCCCGTCGATCTCCCCCAGCATCGAGTCCACATCGAATGGCGTGTCCATCGCTTCGGCGTGATCGTCGCGACCGGCTCCGTGGTCATCCGAACCCCCGCCCGGCGGGACCAATCGGCTGTCCCGCGCCACCGACAGCGGCTGCATCGACGTCTCGAAAAAACTCGATGCCACAGCATCTGCATGCTCCCCCTCATCGGCCGGGACAGCGGCCGGCTGGACCACTTCACGGCCCAGGTTGTAAAGCATCACCAGTTCCCGGTAGGCTTCGAGATCGAATGGCTCGCCGTCGCCGGTGCCCGGCTTGCGGAAGATCGACTCTTCGATCACGTCCATCACCTTGGGCGAGGGCCACAGCGCGGAAATGCGTGACAGCGCGCGGGGATAGTCCTCGAGCCCGCCACTGACGGTGGGCGTGCTGTCGTACGTGGGGACCTCGGCGTTGAACACGCGTTGGAAATCGCCGCGCAACAGCTCGTAGTCCTGGCGCCGCTTGAGCGCCCGGTAGATTGCCAGCAGGTCAAGCCAGACCAGGGCACTGGTCTCCACGTTGTTGCGGATGTGGCTTTCGAGCACGTCGATCGCCTGCTCCGTCTGCCCCAGCGACATGAAAAAATCCGCCTGCTGCTGGATGTCCACCAGTTCCTCGGCTTTCACCATGCGCATGCTGGCCGCCTGGCTGTGCTGGAAACTGGAGTGGAACGCGGAGTTGACACCGGCGCCCACCGGCGCGGCAGCGCGCGGGGCCGCTGCTGGGCGCGCCGTCACCGGCCGCTCCGTCGGCCTGGGCGCCACAGCCAGAGCGGCAGGCACGACGACAGGCATCCGTGGCACCGACTTCAGGCTCTCGAACATCGACTCGTCGACGCGCAAGTCGACGTCTTCCACCCGACCGGCCGCGGGCGGGGCTGTCCTGCCGGCAACGGGTGAATCGCCGCGCCGCCACCACTCGCGGCGACCCTCGCGCTCGCCGCGGCGCAGCCAC
Organism: Ramlibacter sp.; assembly: GCA_025351615.1. GTDB lineage: Bacteria > Pseudomonadota > Gammaproteobacteria > Burkholderiales > Burkholderiaceae_C > Ramlibacter. The sequence continues at coordinate 6,156 of JANXVP010000143.1, forward strand.
CATATCACCACCATGGCCGCCAGCAGCAGCGTCAGCAACGCGATCGCCGCCAGCGTCAGGCCGCGCTCCTGGCGTGCCTCGTTCAGCTGCTGACGCAGTTCGACCAGCGTGCGGTCGTTGCCCGCCACCAGGCCGCGCAGGCTTTTGACGTCGGTTTCCAGCGCCTGCACCCGCTGCAGATCCCGCAGCACGTCCTCCGGCTGGGCATTGATCGAACGCCAGAGCGCCGCCGCCTCGGCCCGGACCTGCTCGCTGGTCGAGGGAGTGCCCGCCAATCCCGCCGACGGCCGGAGACTGGGGTCGCGCTCCGGCAGCAGGTCGAGCATGTCGAGCTTGAGGCGGGAGGTCGCCCGCCCAGCACTGGCATTGCGCTGTCGTTGCGCCTGGACCAGTGAGCGTTCGGACTTCGCCGCTGCAGCGCCGCGCGCAATGGGTTCACCTGCACCATCGCTGCGGCGCGCGCGCGGCAGCCGGGCCTGATCCCGTGCCTGGCGGGGAGCGGCGGCGGCAGCTGCTGCGGGCGCCGGCGGGACGGGTTGTGCAGCCGGGCGGGCGACCGGGGCGGCAGCCGCCGGCACAACCGAGGGCAGCGTCGCCGCCGCAGCCGGCAGCTCGCCCGGCTCCTCGGACAACAGCACATAGCGG
>JANXVP010000149.1 GCA_025351615.1 Ramlibacter sp.
GCACGCTCAAGGCGGAATTCTTCCGTCTCGCCCAGTTCGACAGCGTTGGGCAGCTTGAGTCTGGCGTTCATGATTACGTTCACTACTACAACCACGAGCGCATTAAGCTCGGGTTGCAGGGGCTCAGCCCAGTGAAATACCGGCTGAAAAATACCGCATGATTGGCGGGGTCGCAGCTGTCCAACTTCTGGGGGTCAGTTCAAAGCCGGGGCGATTCACTTTGCGCGTTCACCGGCCCTCTCCTGTCGTTCGGAGGCGGCCCGTCTACTGGTTGGCCCCGCGCGTTCCGCCGCGGTACCGGGCCGGCTCGCCGGCAACCGCGTCTGGCCAACGGGCACGGTCACTAGCGTGCTCAACTTCTGATCCGATGCGCCTTGCTCCGTGTTCAAAGCAGATGCGTCTAAGAATGTGAAAGCCAGACTGATTGCGGCAACGAGAGAACGAAGCTTCAAAATGGAATACGAGGGACTTGACATAGGATCGTCTGTGGACTTGCTTTCGGACGGCTTCCCGGGTTGACCCGCCAGCCCCATTGGATAGAACAACGCCTTCTGTGTTCCGCGCCCGTCATCAGAGTGGATGTCGGCTGTCATCGGGTGACTTTGCCACACCCCCGTAGAGCATTGATAACCTCCATCATTCGTTGAACCTCGAATGCGCGATGGCGGAAGGAATTCAGCAAAGCATTTAGAAGCGAACCGGCAACAGCCGGCGAAGCGCCGCAAAGAAGAGGCCCGACTGCACGCGCTCACCCTGGATCTGATCTGCCGTCCGCCGCGCGAGCTGCAGGTCGACGATCGGTCTCAGCAGCGACTGGGAAATCCGACGTTTATTCATTGCGCGTCATGCTCGCCGACACCCGCCCGTAGTGGCGCAACAGCCATCGAGGGCGTTCGGTGCCGACAACCCCTTCGCCGCGCACTAGATCCAGTTCCCGAAACAGCTCGGTCGCAAATTCGATAAACAGCCGCACCCTTGGACTGCGGCGCACGCTCGCGCGATAGAGCAGATTGACCGGCGGCGCTTCCGTCGACTCCCAGTCTTCAAGCACCCTTACCAACGAGCCGCACGCTAGTTCGGGCAAGTTGGTCCAATCAAGTATCCGAACAACGCCATGTCCCGCCATCGCAAGCTCGATCACCAGGTCACGATGGGCGTTGCTGGTGGTCAGCCAACCGCGCGCGGTTACTGACTCTTGCTCCACGCCCCGCGTGAAGGCCCATACGTCCATCACTGTGCCGTCGACAGAGCGAATTGGCAGGCAAACATGCCGCTCCAAATCTCGCGGACGCCGTGGCTTGCCGTACTCGGCCCAATAGGCCGGGGAGGCAGCAATCACAAAGCGCCCTGCGGCGATGCGGCGCAGTACCAGGTCCTCCACTTTGGGCCATCCCAGGACCAGCATGACGTCGACGCCGCTGACCTGTTCGTCGGTCACGCGCTGAAAATCGCGGACGTCGATCTCAATGTCCGGATAGCGTGCGTGAAAGCGCGGTAGCCCAGCCGTGAGGCATCCGCGGGCGATGACATGCTGGACACCGACCACCACGGTGCCTTTCGGGCGCAGCATCGATTCACGCAGCCGCTCGTCAGCGTCGTCGAGTTGCGCCAATGCCGGACCACACGCGTCCAGATACCGGGCCCCTTCCGCAGTCAATGTCAAACCACGCGCGCTGCGGTCGAACAGTTTGGCACCCAGATCCTTCTCGAGCCCGTTGACTAGCTTGGCGACGGCGGTGGTGCTGACCTCGAACTTGCGGGCCGCTCCTGACAAACTCTTCTCGGCAGCAGCCGATGCGAAATACTGTAATGCCCGCAGCTTGTCCATCAGGTACCTCCGTAGAGCTTGAACCAACGGTTGCAGCCGCCGGTGACTTACAGAGTATTCCATGCCACTCGGCGTGCGCCTAGAGTTGTGGCAACCCGACCCATCGGGCAGGAGGTTCGAATGAATCGCACGAACTTGGTGGCCTTGCTTGCGTTCGGCCTCGCCGCCACTCTCCCTTTGCCAGCCGGTGCCGGCGAAGTGCCGTGGCCCGCCAAGCCTGTTCACATCCTCGTGCCCGGTGGTGCGGGTGGCGTAACCGACATCCGGGCGCGCTGGTTGGCCGAGCGGCTGGCGCCGCTGCTCGGCCAAAGCGTCATCGTCGAGAACAAGCCGGGCGCAGGGGGCAACCTAGGCATGGAGATGGGCGCCCGCAGTGCCCCGGACGGCTACACATTGACGATCATTCACCAGGGCGTCATGACGGTCAACCCGCACTTGTATAGCCGTACCGGCTACGATCCGCTCGCCGACTTCGCGCCCATCACGTACCTCGGGGTCGGCCCTTTGCTACTGGCAGTTCATCCCAAGGTGCCGGCCACCACGGTCGCCGAGCTGGTGCAACTGGCCAAGGCGAAACCGGGCCAATTGAGTTTCGGATCGCCCGGGGTCGGAACTCCGCCGTACCTAGCCGGCGAATTGTTCAAGCGGACAGCTGGGATCGACACCGTGCATGTGCCGTACAAAGGCGGCGGGCAAGCGGTGTCCGACCTCCTCGCGGGCCACATCAGTTACTCGATCGAAGGCTTGACCGTACAGTTGCCGCAGGTGAAGGCAGGCCGACTGCGTGCGCTGGCCGTCACCGGTCCGAAAAGAGTCGCATCGCTGCCCGACGTGCCGACCATGGCGGAAGCCGGCTTCGCCGGCGCCGAGTTTCAAGGCTGGGTTGGCATTGCGGTGCCGGCCGCCACCCCCAAGACAATCGTGGCGCGGCTCTATCGGGACATCAGCGGCATTCTCGCGACCTCTGAGGCCCGCGCATGGTTTGGCGAGGCCGGTGCCGATGCCCGCACCGATCCGCCCGAAGTATTCAGCGCCACCATCCGCGCCGAGTACGCGAAATGGGGCAAAGTTATTCGCGAATCCGGCATCAAGATTGAGTGACGCGGCGCCGCCGCAAAGCAAAAAGGATTCCTCATGACAACGCACGAATCGTCTTTGGACACGGCAACGCAAAACCCGACGGGGCGGGCGCGGCTGCTCTCGCTGATCAACGCGAACTGGACCACGCAGGCGGTTTCGGTTGCCACCCAGCTGCACCTGCCCGAACTTCTGCGTGATGGACCGCAATCCGCATACGCACTCGCCCACGCCACAAGCTCCCATGAGCCGTCACTCACGCGACTGCTACGCGCATTGACGAGCATCGACGTGTTGACCGAAGCAGCCGACGGGCGGTTCGAGCTCACCTCCGTGGGCGCCTTGTTGCGCACAGATGTTCCCGGCTCGCTCGCGGCTTGGGCTGAGTTTTGCGGCACGCGCTCCTGGGCGACCTGGGGTCGGCTCGTGCAGAGCGTTCGCACGGGGAATAGCTTTCGCAAGCAGACGAGCGGCGCTGATGGCTTTCACCATTTGGAGAACGATGCGG
>JANXVP010000161.1 GCA_025351615.1 Ramlibacter sp.
CAGCTCTGTCCCCAACTGACTAAAGGTTTCCAGCATGTCGATCTACATCAACAAAAACACGCGGGTAATCACCCAGGGCATCACCGGCAAGACCGGCCAGTTCCACACGGAAAAGTGCCAGCAGTACGCCAACGGAAAGAACTGCTTCGTTGCGGGCGTGAATCCCAAAAAGGCGGGCGAGTCGATTTTCGGCATCCCCATTTACGCGTCGGTCAAGGAGGCGGCGAAGCAGACGGGCGCGACGGTCTCGGTGATCTATGTCCCGCCTGCCGGTGCTGCTGCTGCCATCTGGGAAGCGGTGGAAGCCGACTTGGACATGACGATCTGCATCACCGAAGGCATTCCCGTTCGCGACATGCTCGAGGTCCGCAATCGCATGAAGGCCAAGGAAGCCGCGGGCGGCAAGAAGACGCTGCTGCTTGGACCGAACTGTCCCGGGCTGATCACACCGGATGAAATCAAGATCGGCATCATGCCCGGCCACATTCACCGCAAGGGCCGTATCGGCGTGGTCAGCCGCTCCGGCACGCTGACCTACGAAGCCGTCGCCCAGCTCACCGAAATCGGCCTGGGCCAGTCCAGCGCCGTGGGCATCGGCGGTGATCCGATCAACGGCCTCAAGCACATCGACGTGATGCAGGCCTTCAACGACGACCCTGAAACGGATGCTGTGATTATGATCGGCGAGATCGGCGGCCCCGACGAGGCCGACGCGGCCCGCTGGTGCAAGGAGCACATGAAGAAGCCGATCGTCGGTTTCATCGCCGGCGTCACGGCGCCTCCCGGAAAACGCATGGGCAATGCGGGCGCCCTGATTTCCGGCGGCGCCGACACGGCCGATGCCAAGCTCGCCGTCATGGAAGAGTGCGGCTTCAAGGTGACGCGCAACCCGTCGGAAATGGCCAGGCTTCTCAAGGCCCTGCTTTAGGAAAAATACGAACAGGCCAACGGAGAGCAAGCCATGGAACTAATGCAAAGCACCGATTTCTGGATCGGGCTGCTGAAGATCGTCTGGATCAACATCATTCTTTCGGGTGACAACGCCGTTGTGATTGCCATGGCGGCGCGGACCCTGCCACCCCACCAGCAGGGCAAAGCGGTGTTCTGGGGCTCCGGCGCGGCGGTCGTCCTGCGGATTTTGCTGACGGTGGTGGCAGCCAAACTGCTGGCACTGCCGTATCTGCAGATCGTCGGTGGCTCGCTGCTGCTCTGGATCGGCGTTCAGCTGCTGGGTGAGGAGGACGAAGGCGATGGCGAACCGACCCAGCACCATGGCAGCTTGATGGCCGCAGTGCGCACCATCCTGATCGCCGACCTGATCATGAGCCTCGACAACGTGATTGCCGTGGCGGCTGCAGCCAAGGGCAACATGGTGCTGCTGATCCTCGGGTTGGGCATCAGCATCCCGCTGGTGATCTTCGGCAGCACGCTGATGATCAAGCTGATGGAGCGCTTCCCGATCATCGTGGTCCTTGGCGCAGCCCTGATCGGATGGGTCGGCGGTGAAACTATCATCAGCGACTTCATTTTCAGGGATTACCTTGTGGCCAACCCGTGGATGCACTACGCCGCTGCGGCCGTCGGTGCTGCGCTGGTCGTCGGTCTGGGCAAGCTGGTCCAGAGCCGGCATCGAGGCGAAACGCCTGCCTGAGGAGCTGGGGCTGCCTGCGGCGAGCGGTCGCCTGAAGCCTCATGCAGGTTTGCAACAAAACGTAGCGGGCGTGTGCGAAAGTCCCTTGTCCGCTGTTGAGCCCTCTGTTAACGTCCTAGCCGGGAGACGAGCACCGCGCTCGGAGCGCGGTGCGGAACACTGTGTAAAAAAACACAGGGCTGGATCGGCTATCTGTTCAAAGGCGGGGAAGTGAGCACATCGGTATCGGCAAAACGCGGACAGTTCTGGCGCAGGGACTGGTTCGTGGCCGTGCTGATCGTGGCGGCCGTGGTCATCCTGGACCGCTCGACCGATGCCATTGGAACGCTGGAGCGACGTTTTTACGACTTCGCCAGCACCAGCAGCGGCCGCCAACCTTCGGACCGCATCGCAGTCATCGCGATCGACGACCAGAGTGTCAACAACATCGGCCGGTGGCCGTGGCCGCGCGACGTTCATGCGCAATTGATCGACCTGCTCTCTGCCGCCAAGGTCAAGACCATCGTCCACACAGTGTTCTTTTTCGAGCCGCAAACGGACCGGGGGCTGGTCTTCATCCGCAAAATGAAGGATGCACTGGGACAAGCCGGACAAACGCCGGTCACCGAACAGCTAGGGCAGGTGATTGCGGAGGCGGAACAGTCCCTCGACACCGATGCCAAGCTGGCGGCGAGCATGGCCAGGGCGGGGAACGTGCTGGTGCCGTCCTTCTTCGTCCTTGGCGAGCCTCAAGGCAAGCCTGATACGCCGCTGCCGGCTTATGCCCTGAAAAGCGCCGTTGCCGAAGACAGCGGATTTTCGGAGCCGGCGGTCCGCGGCCAGCAACCGATCGAGTCCATCGGCAATGCCGCCGCTGGGATTGGCCACCTCAATCTCATCAACGACATTGACGGCACGGTCCGGTCGGAGGCCTTGCTGGTGAACTACTACGGCAAGGCGGTGCCCTCGATCGCCCTGCTGGCAGCCGCCAACAGCCTGAATCTTGGAGTCGGCGACCTGAAGCTCAATTCAGGTGAATCGGTGCAGATCGGAAAGCTGCGCGTCAGAACCGACGACATTGCCCGCATGCTGCCGCAGTTCTACAAGGCCCGGGACGGCAGGCCGGCATTTGCGGTGGATTCTTTTTACGACGTGCTGACGGGCAAGATTCCGGCGTCCAAATACACCAACAAGATCGTCCTGATCGGGGCGACGGCCGCCGGTGTTGGCGTTCAGTCGCCGGCCCCCGGTTATGCGGCGCTGTCGCCCGCAGAAATGCTGGCCCACACGACGTCCAGCATTCTCAGCGAGCATTTCATCGTGCAGCCCGGCTGGGGACTGCTGGCGGCTTTCGGCGCCTCTGTGTTGATTGCCGCCTATCTGGTGCTCGGGTTGCCTCGAATTTCGGCCGGCATGGCCGGGGCGATCACCGCCGTCCTGTTCGCCGGTTTGCTGGGCACCGAGTTCGGGCTGCTGGCCGGGACGGCGCTCTGGCTGAAGCTGGTTTTCCCGGCTGCGCTGCTGGTGATTGGTCACCTGGCACTCACCACCAAGCGGTTCCTGGTGACGGAGGCCGGCAAACTCAAGTCGGATGAGGAGTCAGCCGAAACCAACCGGATGATGGGACTTGCCCTGCAGGGTCAAGGGCAGCTGGACACGGCGTTCGACCGCTTCCGGCGCGTGCCCATGAGCGATCCGCTGATGGAGAACCTGTATAACCTTGCGCTCGATTTCGAGCGCAAGCGCCAGTTCAACAAGGCGCAGGCGATCTATGAATACATGGCCGCCTGGAAGAAGGACTACAAAGACCTGCAGTCGAAGTTGAACCGCGCCAAAAACCTGTCGGAAACGGTGATTCTCGGGGGTGGCGGCGCGCATCCGGGCGGCACGATGCTGCTTGACGGTGGCGCGGTTGAAAAGCCGATGCTTGGCCGCTATCGGGTCGATAAAGAGCTGGGCAAAGGCGCGATGGGGGTTGTCTACCTGGGCAAGGATCCGAAGATCGGCAGGGTCGTCGCAATCAAGACCATGGCGCTCAGCCAGGAGTTCGAAGGCGACGAGCTGACGGACGCAAGGGAACGGTTTTTCCGCGAGGCCGAGACCGCGGGACGCCTGCAGCACCAGAATATCGTCACCATCTTCGACGCCGGCGAGGAGCACGATCTCGCTTACATCGCGATGGAGTTCCTCAAGGGCAAGGATCTGGTGGACTTCTGCAAGGATGGCAACCTGTTTCCAGTGCCGAAAGTACTTTCGATCGTGGCCCGGGTGGCCGAGGCCCTGGCCTATGCGCACCGGCAGAACGTCGTACACCGGGACATCAAGCCGGCGAACATCATGTATGAGGTGGACAGCGACACGGTGAAGGTGACTGACTTCGGCATTGCCCGCATCACGGACTCGAGCAAGACCAAGACCGGCCTCGTGCTCGGCACTCCGAGCTTCATGTCGCCTGAGCAGATCGCCGGCAAAAAGGTGGACGGCCGCTCCGACCTGTACTCGCTGGGCGTCATGCTGTTCCAGATGCTGACCGGGGTGTTGCCTTTTCGGGGCGACTCCATGGCGGAACTCATGTACAAGATCGCCAACGAGGAAGCGCCGGACATCCGCATCGTGCGCAAGGACATCTCCGACCCGCTGGCGCAGGTGGTCTCAACCGCGCTTGCCAAGCGCTCCGACGCCAGATACCAGGATGGCGAGCAGTTCGCGGCCGACTTGCGCGCAGTGATTGCCGCCATCGCAGGACACGCTCCGGCGGCGTTGGCGCCGCTTCCGGGGGCCCGGGCGCCCGATGCCGGCGCTGCCGTTTCGGGCGCGCCCGAAAAGACGGTGATGATGTCGGCCTCAGCCCAGCCCGTCCGCGATGGCGCGAGTGCATCCGGGGCCGGCGCGCAAAGCCCCGTC
>JANXVP010000180.1 GCA_025351615.1 Ramlibacter sp.
TTGCAACCGCGACGCAGCGACATGATTATCAGCTATGACGATCCGACCGTGACGACGACCAATGCCAATGGCATCCTGATCATCAAAGTCGAGTATTCGCAGCGCTATGGGGGCTGGCTTGCGTACAAAGTGCGAGTGACGGCTAATGTGGCCGGCTCGCAAGGCTTGGCTGAGCGCCCGTTTGTCACCAATGTCTTGAAGGCGGATGTTCCGAACGGCTCCTTCCTGACCCCTGCCTACGGAGTCAATAACTGCACGACGGCCAACTGACAGCGATCCCGGGCGCGCCGCTGCGCCTGGTGCTGGTCGGGCTGCCCGGCTCCGGCAAATCCACCGTCGGGCGACATCTCGCCCGACGGCTCGGCCTTCCATTTCAAGATTCCGATCACGTCATCGAACAGCGTATCGGCTGTTCGATCCGGGACTTTTTCGCCCGCGAGGGGGAGGTCGCCTTTCGCGATCTTGAGCAAAGCACCCTCGACGAGTTGATGCAGGCCCCCGGCGGCGTGCTCGCCACCGGAGGAGGCGCGGTCCTGCGCCATGCGAACCGCGAACGGCTGCGCTCGGGTGGGAAGGTCATCTACCTGCGGTCGACGCCCGAGGAGGCCTTCCGCCGCGTGCGCCATGACCGCAACCGGCCCCTGCTGCAGGTTGCAGATCCTCTTGAACGCCTACGATCGCTGCACGCTGAGCGTGACCCCTTGTACCGCGAAGCAGCACATTTCGTCATCGAGACCGGCCGGCCTTCGGTCCCGAGACTCGTCAACCTGATCGTTGCGCAGCTCGAAGCCTCGGGCCTGATCCCAGGCGGTTGACGGCCGGTCGACCGGCGTTCCCCGCGCCGCCGTAAACTTGCCGCCATGCCCACTGCCCTTGTTCCCGAGCCGTCGCACCGTGTCACCATCGACCTGGGAGTCCGCAGCTATCCGATCGACGTCGGCACCGGCCTGCTGGGCAATGCGAGCACATGGGCCGCAACGCCGCCCGCAGCTGCCGCGCTGATCGTCACCAACGCGACGGTCGCTGCGCTCTTTGGCGATCGCCTGACCGGGATGCTTCGTGCGCGGTACAAAAACGTTCATACGGTCATGCTTCCTGACGGCGAGGAACACAAGGACTGGCAGACACTGAATCTGATCTTCGACGCATTGCTGCGACACGGCTGCGATCGCAGGACCGTGATCTTCGCCCTGGGCGGCGGCGTTGTCGGCGACATGGCCGGCTTTGCCGCCGCCAGTTACATGCGCGGCGTGCCTTTCGTCCAGGTGCCGACCACGTTGCTGGCGCAGGTCGATTCGTCGGTGGGAGGAAAAACCGCGATCAATCATCCGCTGGGCAAGAACATGATCGGTGCTTTCTACCAGCCGAAGCAGGTGATCTGCGATCTCGATACGCTGCAGACGCTCCCGCCCCGGGAATTGAGTGCGGGCCTTGCCGAGGTCATCAAGTACGGTCCGATCCATGATCTTGAATTCCTCGCATGGATCGAGGCCAACATCGATGCGCTCATGGCGCGCGAACCGGCCATGCTGTCGCGTGCGGTCGTCCGCAGCTGCGAGATCAAGGCCTGGGTGGTCGGCCAGGACGAGCGGGAAGCCGGGTTGCGGGCGATCCTCAATTTCGGCCACACCTTCGGCCACGCAATCGAAGCCGGGATGGGCTACGGTCAGTGGCTGCATGGCGAAGCGGTCGGCTGCGGAATGGTCATGGCGACTCGCCTGTCGCAGCGGCTCGGCGGCGTCGACTCCGCTTTTGCCGATCGGCTGACGGAATTGATTTGCAGGGCCGGCCTGCCCGTGAAAGCGCCGCAGCTCGGAGCAGACCGTTACCTCGAATTGATGCGCGTCGACAAAAAGGCCGAGGCGGGCGAACTCAAGTTCGTCCTGATCGACCGGCCTGGACATGCCACCGTTCGAGGTGCACCCGATAGCCTGGTGCGCGAGGTGATCGAGCAGTGTTGCCGCTAGCCGCTTCAGCCGTGGGCAGGCAGGCGCGATGAGCCTGGCTCCGTATGCATGCGATCCGGCGCGGTCGCGGGGACGTCGCCACCTCGAGGAAGCGGCCCCGACCCGGACTGAATACCAGCGGGACCGCGACCGCATCGTCCATTCCACTGCCTTCCGCCGGCTGGTCTACAAGACCCAGGTGTTCCTCAACCACGAAGGGGACCTGTTTCGCACCCGCATGACGCATTCGCTCGAAGTGGCGCAGCTTGGCCGCTCGATTGCCCGCTCGCTGCACCTGAATGAGGACCTGGTCGAGGCTGTAGCGCTCGCGCACGACCTTGGCCATACGCCGTTCGGTCATGCAGGGCAGGATGCACTGGACGACTGCATGGGCGCGCACGGCGGCTTCGAGCACAACCTGCAAAGCCTGCGGGTTGTCGACAAGCTGGAAGAGCGCTATCCGGCTTTCGATGGCCTGAATCTCACCTTCGAAACCCGTGAAGGAATCCTAAAGCACTGTTCCAAAGCCAATGCACAGCGGCTCGAACTTGGCGAGCCTGACGGGATCGGCCTGCGCTTTCTGGAACGCAAACAGCCCGGTCTCGAGGCCCAGTTGTGCAACCTCGCCGACGAAATCGCATACAACGCTCACGACATCGACGACGGCGTCCGATCGGGGCTGATCACTCTGGAGCAACTGGAGGATGTCGAGCTGTTTCAGCGGCATGCGCGCGAATCACTGACCGCTTATCCGGGACTGCAGGGACGACGCCTCCTGTATGAGTCCATACGACGGATGCTCAGCGCCCAGGTTTACGACGTCATCGCGGAAACCGCCAACGCCATCGCGCAGGCCGGTCTGACGTGCGCCAACGATGCCCGCGACCTGAGTCCGCTGGTCCGGTTCAGTCCTGACATGCGCGACCGCTCCACCGAGCTCAAGGGATTTCTTCTGCACAAGCTCTATCGGCACCCTCAGGTGGCCCAAATGACCGTCCAGGCCAAGCGCGTGGTTCGGGAACTGTTCAACGCTTACCGCGATGAGCCTGCGCAGATGCAGGCCGGGTTCGCGGCGCGTGCCGACACGGCGCGCGCAGTGGCCGACTATATCGCCGGGATGACCGACCGCTTCGCCGTGCGCGAGCATGAGCGGCTGACCGGCAACAGGTTGCTGGCTTGAACGCGCACAAGGCGATCCAGCCGGCGTCGCTGGTCATCCTGGCCGGCGTGTGTGCGGCGCTGCACGTTGGCAAGCTTGCGGCCGCCTTGCCGGTGTTGCGAGACGCGCTCGGGGTCAGCCTGGTGCAAGCCGGTTTCCTGCTGTCTCTGGTCCAGCTCGCCGGCATGACACTTGGCATTGCTGTCGGCTTGATGGCTGACGCAATCGGTTTGCGGCGCACCATGCTCGGCGGTTTATGGATTCTCGCGGTGGCCAGTGCGTTGGGCGCATCGGCGCACCACCCCCCTGAACTGATGCTGCTGCGAGCCTTTGAGGGACTGGGCTTCCTGCTGGTCACGATGCCTGGCCCAGGCCTGATCCGGCGCCTGGTCGCAGCGGATCGGTTGAGTGGTGCGCTCGGGATCTGGAGCGCGT
>JANXVP010000219.1 GCA_025351615.1 Ramlibacter sp.
GTCATCGCCAGCTTCGAAGCGCGGCGCGCCGAGATCGTGCGTCAGCTCGCCGCGGCGGCGGCGAAGGTGGGCGGCGGCGCGCGGGTGATCGATGACGCGGAGCTACTGCTCGACGAGGTCACCGGCCTGGTCGAGCGGCCGAACGTGCTGACCTGCCAGTTCGAAACTGAATTTCTCGAAGTGCCGCAGGAATGCCTGATCCTCACGATGAAGGCCAACCAGAAGTACTTTCCGCTGCTGGACGCAAAGGGCAAGCTGACCAACCGGTTTCTGGTGGTCAGCAACATTCGTCCCGACGATGCGAGCGCCGTGATCCAGGGCAACGAGCGCGTGGTGCGGCCCCGGCTGGCCGACGCGAAATTCTTTTTCGATCAGGACCGCAAGAGGACGCTGGCCTCGCGCGTGGCGCAGCTCGGCAAAGTGGTCTATCACAACAAGCTGGGCACACAGGGGGAACGCACTGGCCGGGTGCGTACGATCGCCGGTGCGATCGCGCAGGAGCTTGGAGGCGCGACGCTGGCAGCGCAGGCCGACGAAGCGGCGATGCTGGCGAAAGCCGATCTCGTCACCGACATGGTGGGCGAGTTCCCGGAACTGCAGGGCACCATGGGCCGCTACTACGCGCTCAACGACAAGCTGCCGGCCGAGGTGGCGGATGCCATCGAGGACCACTACAAGCCCCGCTTTGCCGGCGACGAACTTCCGCGCAGCCGCGCCGGCCTGGTGGTCGCGCTGGCGGATAAGCTCGAAACACTGGCGGGCCTGTTTTCGATCGGGCAGTTGCCCACCGGCGACAAGGATCCCTTCGCGCTGCGCCGCCACGCGCTGGGAGTGGTGCGGATGTTGATGGAACGGGAGTTGCCGCTGTCGCTCGACGCCCTGCTCGGCGAAGCGGTGGCCCTCTTTCCCGCCGCCGCCCCGGACACCGCCAGACTGCTGTCGGCTTTCGTCTCCGACCGCCTGGCCGGGCTGCTGCGCGAGCGGGGCTACAGCGCGCAGCAAGTCGATGCGGTCGTCGGCCTGGGCCTGCAACGCCTGGTCGACGTGCCGAAGCGGCTGGCCGCGGTGCGCGCCTTTGCCGCGCTGCCCGAGGCGCCGGCGCTTGCCGCAGCCAACAAGCGGATCTCCAACATCCTGAAGAAGGCCGGGGAGGCCGACGCGCACGTCAGCGAGGCACTCCTGCAGGAGCCCGCCGAGCAGGACCTGTATGCGGCGATGAAGGACATCGCCCCGCGGGCCGCGGCGCAATTCGAATCCGGCGATTACACGGCCTCCCTGCAGACACTGGCGGCATTGCGCGCTCCGGTCGACGCCTTCTTCGACGGCGTGATGGTCAACGCCGAACAGTCCGACCTGCGCCTGAACCGGCTCGGTTTGCTGGCCACGCTGCACCAGGCCATGAACCGCGTGGCGGACCTGTCCCGCCTGGCGGCGTAACGGACGCATGATGAAACTTGTCATCCTCGACCGCGACGGGACCATCAACGCCGACAGCGACGAATTCATCAAGTCACCCGAAGAATGGCTGCCCTTGCCGGGCGCGCTGGAGGCCATCGCGCGCTTGAACCACGCGGGCTGGCATTGCGTGATCGCTTCCAACCAGTCGGGCCTGGGCCGGGGCCTGTTCGATGTGGGCTCCTTCAATGCGATGCACGCCAAAATGCACAAGATGCTGGCGGCGCAAGGCGGCCGCATCGACGCCGTGTTCTTTTGTCCGCACACCGCCGAAGACAACTGCCTGTGCCGCAAGCCCCTGCCCGGGCTGTTCGAGCAGATCGGCGAGCGCTTCGGCATCGAGCTCAAGGGAACGCCGGTGGTCGGGGACGGCTTGCGCGACCTGCAGGCAGGCGTGCTGGTCGGCTGCGAGCCGCATTTGGTGTTGACCGGCAAAGGCGCACCGCTGCGCGGCATGCCGCTGCCCGAGCCATTTCCTGCCGGCACCACCGTGCACGAGGACCTCGGTGCGTTCGCCGATTGGCTGATCGCTCGCCACGCACTTTCCAGGACCACGGTCGCCTGACCGTTGCTTGCCACATCCCATGGCCCTGTTGCGATCGATTCTTTACGCGCTCTGGACGCTGGTGACGGTGATCCCGTGGGCCCTGTGGATGGTGACGGCATCGCTGTGGTCGAGCGGCGATCAGATTTACTGGAAAGCGGCGCGCTGGCTGCGCTGGCAGATCGACGGCGCCCGCATCCTGACGGGAATCGAGGTCCGGGTCACCGGCATGGAGAACTTGCCGACCGGCAAGACCAGCCCGGCCATCCTGCTGGTCAAGCACCAGTCCACCTACGAGACTTTCCTGATGCCGGCGATCATGCCGCACCCGCTGGCCTACGTGTTCAAGAAAGAGCTGATCTACATTCCCTTTTTCGGCTGGGCCATCGGCAGCATGGACATGATCTACATCGACCGCAGCTTGCGGGCCCAGGCTTTCAACAAGGTGGTCGAGCAAGGCAAGCGGCTGCTGGCGCAAGGCGTGTGGGTCATCATGTTCCCCGAGGGCACGCGGATTCCACGCGGACAAAAGGGCGTGTACAAGATCGGCGGCACCCGGCTGGCGGTCGAGACCGGCGCGCCGGTGATCCCGATCGCCGTCACGTCGGCGAAGGTCTGGCCGCGCAAGGCCTTCATCAAGCACCCGGGAATCGTGGACGTTTCGATCGGCAAGCCGATCCCCAGCCAGGGGCGCAAGGCCGACGAACTGATGCGCGAAGTGGAAGCCTGGATCGAGAGCGAAATGCATCGCCTCGACCCGGACGCGTACGGGGAAAAAAAGTAAACTTGCGACCCATGCACCGGCTGCTCCAGCTCACTCTCGATCTCTTTGAAGCCAACAGCCCCCCTCCCGCCTCTACAGAGTCGGCCCGCCCAGGGTGCGCCGCCACCGCGCTCGCAGCCCCGGCTTTGCCGTTCGACCAGGTCATGGCAGCGGCGACCTTCCGCCACCCCCAGGCCAACCGCGAGGCGCTGCTGGGCGCAACACTGGTGGCCTACCAGTTCCGGCGGGCCCGCCGCCGCAACATCGGCTTCCTCGTCGGGCCGGAGGGGCTGACCGTCACCTCGCCGAAGTGGGTGCCTTTGTACGAGATCGACGCTGCCGTCAAGAGCAAGTCGCAATGGATCCTGCGCAAGCTGGATGACGCCAACGAGCGGCGCCAGCGCATCGAATCGGCACGGATCGACTGGAAGGACGGCGCGAGCTTTCCCTTCGTCGGCGAGCCGGTGATCGTGGTGCTGGACCCGCGTCATGCGTTCGACGAGGTTGGCGCGGTGCTCAATACCGACGCCACTGCCCTGCCTGGCATGACGCGCCTGACCTTGCACGTCGGGCTGCCCCAGACCGCGTCGGCCGACCAGGTCCGCGACGCGGTGCAGGCCTGGCTGATGCGCCAGGCAAAGCGGCTGTTCGAGGAGCGGCTCAACCACTATGCGCCGCAACTCGGTGTGCAGTGGCGCAAGTTCAGCCTGAGCAGCGCCGGCACGCGCTGGGGCACAGCGCATTCCGATGGCTCCATCCGCCTGAACTGGCGGCTGATTCACTTCCGCCTGCCTGTGATCGACTATGTGGTTGCGCACGAACTGAGCCACCTGCGCGTCATGGACCACAGCCCGCGCTTCTGGGACACGGTGCGCACGGTGGTGCCCGAATACGCGCAGCTGCGCGGCCAGCTCAAGGATGAGGCCCTGCCTGCCTGGTGAGCGAACGGCAGCGCCGCAATGCCGACATACACTGCAGCGGTCAGCCGGGTGATCGGCGGCCATGAAGGGAGAGGCGATGCAGGGCAGGCTCAGTCTGAGGGAGCGGTTGGTGATCCTCATGGTGGCGGCCATCCTGCCGCTGTTCGCCTTGTCATTCTGGCTCGCCATGCGCGAGACGCGGTCGGCGACGCAGCTCACCCAGTCGCAGCTGAAGTTCGCCGCTTCGCTGGTCGCTGCCAACCAGGAAGCCGCCGTCGAATCGGCCCGCCAGATGCTGGGCGCAATCAGCGCAATTCCGCAATTGCGATCCGGTGGCCGCAGCCGCTGCCAGGCTTATTTCGAGAACTTGCGCGGCCGCTATCCGGTGTACCGGAACATCGGCTTGCTGGACGTGGACGGCCGCGTTGTCTGCCAGACCAGCGGTGTATCGGATGACGCCAGCGCCGCCGGCGCCGGTTATTTCCGCGAAACCGTGTCGCAACGCCGCTTCGTCATGGGCGAAATCATCGGCGGCGGCCCGTCCGCCGGAAGTGCGATTCCGTTCGCCCTTCCGCTGGTCGAAGACGGACAGCTGACCGGTGTCGTGTTCGCAACATTGGCGCTGGACGAAGCATCGTTTGCGTTGTCCCGGATGGAATTGCCTCCCGGGGCGCGGGTGCTGATCGCCGACCGGCACGACCGCTTGTTGATGGAGCATCCGGCGCGACCTTCGCTGCCTTTGCCGCGAATCCTGCGCAACCGCGACCTGCTGCAAGCCGCACGAACCATGGCGGCCGGCGCGGGAGAAGGCCCGGACCAGTTGGGCGAAGAGCGGATTTATGCCTTCACGCCCACCCGGGTGCCGGGGAAAGAGGGCGTCCTCGCGATCGTCAGCATCGACAAGGCGACGGTGCTCAGTGGAACGCTCGCAACTCTGCGCCAGGAGCTGCTGGTGCTGGCCCTGACTCTGCTGGCCGGCATCGCCGCCGCATGGTGGCTCGGTGGCCGGGTGATTGTCTGGCCGGCGCGGGAGATCGTCGGCGCGGTGCGGCGGCTGGAGTCGGGCGAACTCGATGTCCGCATTCCGATGCAGGATCACCGGCTCCGCGGCGAGTTCGCGCGCATCGCCGCTGCGTTCAACCTGATGGCGCAATCGCTGCAGCTGCGGCAACAGGCCCGCGATGCCGAACTGGGTCGCAGCCACAGCGCCTACGCGGTGCTGGACCTGGTACTCAACAGCATGCAGGACGCACTGGTGGCGGTGAATCCTGCGGGCCAGTTCCTGATGTTCAACGAAGCCGCGAGCCGGCTGTTCCCGCTCAGGGGACCGCCGGCCTTGCTGCACCAGTGGCCGCAGCAGTACGGCATGTACCACGCCGACGGCACCACCTTCTATCAGCCGGACGAATTGCCGGTGGCCCGCGCGTTGCGCGGCGAAACCGGGCGCCAGCTGCAACTGCTGGTGCGCAACGCGCAGATGCCGGCGGGGCGCCTGCTGCAATGCAGCTACCAGCCTGTGCGCAGCGAGAACGGCATCAGCGGTGGCCTGGTGGTGTTCACCGACGTCACCGCACTGCAGCGTCTGCAGGACGAGCAGGCCTTCCAGTTCAAGCAGCTGCGGGACACGCAGCTCAAGCTGATCGAAGCCCAGCGGGTGGGGCGGATCGGCAACTGGGAGGTGAATCTGGTGAACGGACGCGGCTGGTGGTCGGGCCAGGTCTACAAGCTGTTCGGCCTGCCGCCCGAGCGGTATTCAGGATCGTTGCAGGACCTGCTGTCCCTGCTGCATCCCGACGACCGGGCCCGGCACGCCGCGGCGCGCGACCTGGCCATCAACCAGAGCCGGCCGATGAACGTGGAGTACCGGATCGTCCGGCCCGACGGCCAGGTGCTCTGGATGCACGATATCGCCGAGATGCGGCGCGGCGGCGACGGCCATCCGGTCTGGTTCGGCGGCGTGGTGCAGGACATCACCGCCCGCAAGCAGGCCGAGGCCGACCTGGTCCTGCTGCGCAAGGCGGTCGCGCAGCTCAATGACATCGTGGTCATCACGCAGGTTGAGCCGGCGTCCGGGCAGCCGCCACAGATCGTTTTTGTCAACGAAGCTTTCGAACGGGTGACCGGCTACTCCGCGCAGGAAGCCATCGGGAACACACCCCGCATGCTGCAGGGGCCGAACACGGACCGCGCCGTGGTCGAAAGAATTCGCGGCGCCATGGCCCAGTGGCAGCCGGTGCGCGAGGAGCTGGTCAACTACACCCGGGACGGACGTGAATTCTGGGTCGACATGGACGTGGTTCCTCTGGCGGGCGAACGGGGCGGTTTCTCGCACTGGATCGCCGTGGCCCGCGACGTCAGTGCGCGCAAGGAAGCCGAACGCGCGCTGCTCGAAAGCGAGCGGGAGCTGCAGCAGTTCACGCGAATGCTGCAACGGGCGGCTGAGGCGGCACAGGACATCACCAGCCGCAAGTCGCTGCAGGAAACGCTGGAGGCCGTGGCGTCCAAATCGCGCCACGTGATCGGCGCCCACCAGTCGGTGGTCAGTCTGACCGTGAACCAGGACTGGGCCCAGGTGGTCTCTGCGTTTTCCGTGTCCGGCAAGTACGAGACCCACCGGCAGGCCACGCCGATGCTGGACGGTTCGGGCATCTACAGCGTGGTCTGCGAGACCGGGCGGCCGCTGCGGCTGACGCACCGGGAGCTGCTGCGCCATCCGCGCTGGCGCAACTTCGGCGGCATCGACGACCATCCGTCGATTCGCGGACTGCTGGCTGTGCCGCTGGTGGACCGCAACGGCAGCAACATCGGCCTGCTGATGCTGTCCGACAAGGAAGCTGGCGATTTCAACGAACGCGACGAATACGTCGCGCTGGAGCTGTCCCAGCTGGCGTCGATCGCGATCGAGAACGCGCGGCTGTTCCAGCAGGTGGTCGACTTCAATGCGGGGCTGGAGGCGCGCATCGCCGAGCGCACTGCGGAGCTGTCACGCCAGGAGGCGCGCTACCGCGCACTGGCGGAACAGGCTCCCGAGGTGGTCTGGAACGTCGACCCGCAGGGTGCGGTGACATACCTCAACCGGGCCTGGTACGAACTGGTGGGGGGGCAGCCAGACGAGTGGCTGGGACAGAAGTGGACCGAGCGCGTCCATCCGGACGACGTCGCCGGGATGCGCGCCAACTGGGAGCTGTCGCGCACGACGCTCATGCCCTACAGCGGCACGCGACGCGTGCGCGCGCGAGACGGCAGTTACCACACGATGTCGTACCGGGGCGCCCCGGTACTGGACGAGCACGGGCAGGTCGTGTTCTGGGTTGGTATCGATGCGGACATCACCGAGCTGAAGGCGATCGAGCTGGCCTTGCGCAGTTCGAACCAGGAGCTCGAGGCCTTCTCGTATTCGGTGTCGCACGACCTGCGCGCGCCGCTGGGCGCCATCGGTGGCTTCAACCGCGCGCTTTCGCATCGGCTGGAAGCGCTGGACGATGAACGCGCTCACCATTTCCTGGCCAGGATCCAGGCCGGTGTCGAGCGCATGGAGCAGTTGATCGACGCGCTGCTGGCGCTGGCGAAAGTGGTGCGCGCCCCGCTTCGTTACCAGGAAGTCGATCTTGGGGCGCTGGCGCATGACGCACTGGCGGGACTGCTCGAAACCGATCCCGCCCGGCGCATCGACGTCGCCGTGCAGGACAACCTGGTCGCCCTAGGGGACGCCCGGCTGATGCGCATTGTCATGGAAAACCTGCTTGGCAATGCGTGGAAGTTCACCTCGCAGCGCGAGGGCGCGACGATCGAGGTCGGACGCCTGCCGGACAGCAAGGTGTTTTTCGTCCGCGACAACGGCGTGGGCTTCGATATGGCTTATGCCGACAAACTGTTCGGCGCGTTCCAGCGGCTGCATACCGAAGCCGAATTTCCTGGTACCGGAATCGGCCTGGCCACTGTGCGGCGGATCATCGCGCGGCACCAGGGCCGGGTCTGGGGCGAATCGCAGCTGGGGCAGGGGACGACGTTCTATTTCGTGCTGTCCGAGGCGCCGCCCCCGGCCTGGCTGGCGATTACGCCGGTCAGGACCGCTGCGTAGCCTGGGGTTGCAGTGCCGCCGAGAAGCGCCACACGCCATCGGGATGTCGCTGGCGCCGCAGCCGGCCCTCGAACCACAGCGCATGCAGGTGCGCGACGGACTCGCCCATCGCAAACGTGGTCTGGTGCAGGTCCAGCTTGCGCTTGAACAGCACCGGCAGCATGTCGGCGGCTGATTGCGGCGCATCGGTACATGCCTGCATCACGTCGGCCAGGCGGTCCCGGTGGTGGTCATGGAGCTGGCGAATGCGCGCGTGCAAGCCGCGAAACGGCTTGCCGTGGGAGGGCAGCACCAGCGTGTCGGGCGGCAGCCCCGCGAACTTGTCGATCGATTCCAGGAACGCCTTGAGCGGGTTCGATTCGGGCTCGACCTCGTACACGCTCACGTTGGTGGAGATCCGCGGCAACATCATGTCGCCGCCGATGAGCACGCCAGCCGGACCGTCACGGTAGAGGGCGATGTGTTCCGGCGCGTGGCCGTAGCCGCTGATGCAGCGCCATGAGCGCCCGCCGATGTCGATCAGCTCGCCGTCCATCATGCGGCGGAAGCTGGGCGGCACGCCCGGCACCATGCCCGAGTAGTAGCTGACGCGGGCGCGGATCTTCTCCTGCGACTGCGGATCGGTCAGCCCGTGCGACGCAAAGAAGTCCGCCGTGCCCGGCCCGCCGAAGCCGGTGGTGCTCTGGGCCCCGATCTTGGCGGCGTTGTAGTCGGTGGCACTGATCCACAACGGGGCGTTCCAGCGCTCGCACAGCCATTGCGCAAGCCCGATATGGTCCGGATGCATGTGGGTGACGATCACCCGCAGGATCGGCAGGCCGTCGAGCTGGGTGGCGAACAGCTGTTCCCATTGCGCGCGCGACGCGTCATGCGCTATGCAGCAGTCCACCACGCTCCAGCCCTGGACGCGACCGCCGGTTCCGTCGGGACTGGCGAGCTCGTCGCGCAGCAGCCAGAGGTTGATGTGATCCAGCGCGAACGGCAATGCCATCCGGACCCAGCGCACGCCCGGCGCCACGGCCAGCGTCTCTCCCGGCGCAGGCAGCGCGTCGCCCAGGGCGTAGTTCAGTTCTTGTTCAAGCAGGTTCATTGGGCGCGAGGGCGATTGACGTTGACGTAAAGGTCAATTGTAGTCAGGCATTGCAGGCATTGCAGGCATACGGCAAGGTGCGGCCGACAACCACTTGTGAATCGCCGTCAGTTCGTCAACACCCGGGTTGCGGTGGCGACGATTTCCACCTTCCAGCCTGGATTGGCCAGTTCGACCTTGAAGCAGTCACGGGCTGGCGGGTTGCTTTTATCGACCCAAGCATCCCAGGCTTCATTCATCCCGGCATAGTGTCTGAAATCCGACAGGTAGACCGTTGCCGTCAACAACCGCGACTTGTCCGACTGGGCCCGCGCCAGCATGGCGTCGAGTTTTTTCAGCACCTCCCGGGTCTGCTGGGCGACGGGCGCGTCCAGGGTGACCGGGACCTGGCCTGAAACAAACACCAGGTGACTTGTGGCGACCATATCGCACATCCGCTCGTTGGCATCGAATCGTTCAATTGTCATGACATCCCTTGTGTGGATGATGGAAGGACCGCCGGGCGGTCGGAAGCCTTCCGCGGTGCCTGGCCAGGAATCGCGGCTATCAGTTCGCGGGTATAGGCTTCCTGCGGAGAACCACAGATCGACCAGGCCGGGCCCTGTTCGACGATGCGGCCGGAGCGCATGACCACGATGCGATCGCACAAGGTGGATGCAACGCGCAGATCGTGGGTGATGAAAAGCATGGACAGTCCGAACTCCTGGCGGATCTGGCGCAGCAGTGTCAACACTTGCGCCTGGACGGAAACATCGAGCGCGGACACGGCTTCGTCCGCCACCAGCAACCGCGGCTGCATGGCGAGCGCGCGCGCGATGCTCAGGCGTTGCCGCTGGCCGCCGGAAAACTGGTGCGGAAAACGGCCCAGGCACGACGCCGGCAAACCGACGGTTTGCACGAGCTGTTCGGCACGCGCATAGGCAACATCGCGCTCCATCCCGATCCCCATCGGTCCGGCGGCGATGATGTCGCCCACCCGATGCCTTGGGTTGAGGGAGGCGTAGGGATCCTGGAACACCATCTGGATCTGCTGCCGCGCGGCGCCCAGCTGCTTCCTGCTGAGACCGACCATGCTCAGGCCGTCGAACGCAATGGCTCCGCTGTCGGGCTGCAGCAGGCCCACGATCATCTTTCCGAGCGTGGACTTGCCGGACCCGGACTCGCCCACCACGCCGACAGTTTCACCGGCGTCGATGCACAAGCTGACATCGTCCAGGGCCGTGGTGACCCGCCCCCCACGGCCCTGGAAACGCTTGGACAAACGATTGACCTGAAGCAAAGGCGATGGCTGCGCCGTTGGTGCCTGATCCGGAGCGCTGGAGCGCAGAACGGGGACTGCGGCAATGAGTTTCTGCGTGTAGGGATGCGATGGCGAATCGAGCAGGCTAGCCGCAGACCCCGCTTCGACGCACCGACCCCGCTGCATCACCAGAACCTTGTCGGCAATATCGGCCACGACACCGAAGTCATGGGTGATGAAGAGAACCCCGATGCCGCGACGTCGCTGAAGCTGGCGGATCAGCGCGAGAATCTGCGCCTGGGTGGTGACATCCAGCGCTGTGGTGGGCTCGTCGGCTATCAGCAAGCGCGGTTCGAGCGCCAGCGCCATGGCGATCATGACGCGCTGGCGCTGCCCGCCCGACAACTGGAACGGGTAAGCCGATCCGGCGCGCGCCGGGTCCTGAAGCTGCACATCCGCGAACAGTTCGGTTGCCTTCGCCCGACGGTCGGCCGCACGCAGCGACGTGTGAGCGCGAAAGACTTCGTCGAGCTGCTGGCCGACTGACATGACCGGATTGAGCGCCGTCATCGGCTCCTGGAAGATCATGCCCACGGCCGAACCGCGCAACCGGCGCAGGGCTTCCTCCGGCAGCGCCGTCACCTCCGTCTCGCCAAGAAAAACCTGACCTCCGCAGTGCTGCACGCCATGGGTGGGCAGCAGGCCGATCATGGCGTGCGCAATCATCGATTTGCCCGATCCCGATTCACCCACCACGCACACGGTCTCACCTGCTTCGACGTCGAATGACACGCAATCCACAGCCAGTTGCCGGGGGGACTGACCGGTGATCTCGACCGATAGGTCACGCACCCGGGCCACATGGGAAGAGGGTGCGGTCAAGAGCCCTCCTCGACGGGACGCAGGTGAGGATTCAACGCATCGTTGAGCGCCTCGCCGACCAGATTGATGGCCAACACGGTCAGCACGATCGCCAGGCCGGGAAAGACGCTCATCCACCAGGCCTGTCGCATGACTGTGCGAGAGGCGCCGATGATGTAGCCCCAGCTCATCAGGTTGGGGTCTCCCAGGCCGAGGAAACTCAGCGCCGATTCCAGCAGGATGGCGGTAGCCACCATCATCGAGCCGGCAACGATCACCGGCGACATCGTGTTCGGCAGGATTTCCTTGACGATGATGGCGGTGTGGGATCGGCCGGAGAGCCATGCGGCCTGGACGTATTCCCTTGAGCGCACGCTCATGAATTCGGCACGCACCAGTCGGGCGATGGGGGGCCAGGAGACCACCGCGATGGCACCGACGATGGTCACCATGCTCGGATTGAAAATCGCCACCAGTACGATCGCCAGCACGAAGCTGGGAATCGTCTGGAAAAATTCGACGAACCCCATCAATGCCTGGTCCACCAATCCCCCCACATACCCGGCGATGGCGCCCAGCGTGATGCCGATCGCAAGTGCTACTGCCGTCGATACCACTCCGATCAGCAGCGAAACATACGCGCCGTAGGCGATTCCGGCGGCGATATTGCGTCCCAGCATGTCGCTGCCCAGTGGAAAGTTGTCACTCAACGGGGGCTCGAATGGCGCGCCCGTGATTTCCCAGGGACTGATCGGAAACAGCCAACGCGCGCCGGCGGCCAGGCTGATGACCGCCAGCAGGATGACCAGGCCGATAACTCCGCCCTTGCTGCGGACGAAGAGGGAAAAAAAACGTTTCATCCGAGTTCGATCCTCGGGTCTGCCAGGGCATAGACAAAATCGGTCAGAAGGTTGATCCCCACGACAATCACCGAGATGACGAAGAAGACGCCGAGCAGAACGTTGTAGTCGCGTTGTGCGACGGCCTCATACGCGAGCCGACCGACCCCGGGCCAGGCAAAGATGGTTTCGACGACGATCGATCCGCCGACCAGGCCGCCGGCGTGGATCCCGGCATAAGTGATGATGGGCAACAGTGCGTTGCGAAGGATATGCCGGACTTGCACCTGCCGCTCCGGCAGCCCTTTGGCACGGGCCGTCTTGACAAAGTCCAGCCGGCTCACCTCAAGCATGGAAGCCCTTGCCAGGCGCGCGTAAATGGCAATGTAGAACAACGACAACGTGGTGACCGGCAAGATTGCATGCCGGGCGATGTCGAGCACCGTCTCCAGACCGGTCATCTTCGCACCGATCGACGAATAGCCGTAGGCCGGCAACCAGTCCAGGCCCACCGAAAAAACCAGGACCAGGAGCAGTCCGGACCAGAAGATCGGCGTCGCGTAGAACAGCAGTGCGGTGGCGGAAATGGCCGTATCCGTCCAGCTGCCGACCTTTCTTGCCGACAGAACGCCCAACAGCACGCCGATCGAGAGCGACAGCACGAAGGCACACCCGGTCAGGATCAAGGTGGCAGGCAAGCGGTCCAGGATCAAGCTCCGGACCGATTGCTGCTGCCGGTGGGAGTAGCCGAGATCCAGCAGCGCGATCCGTTGGGCATAGAGCCCCAGCTGGACCGGCAGCGGTTGGTCCAGACCGAACTCCTGGCGCAACTGGGCCAGGTATTTTTCATCGGTCGAGCCGGACTGGCCAGCCATGAATTGGGCCGGATCGCCGGGCGCCATCCGGACCAGGAAAAAATTGAGGACTGCAATCAAGGCGATCACGACCACCGCCTTGACAGCGCGTATCGCCAACCCGCGGAACTTCATGGACGGGCCTTCAATTGGGCCCGTCGAAACGGCGCAGGAAGTCCCGTGCCAGGGCGCCGAGCTCGTCGTGCATGTACCCGCCCTCCTGCACCAGAACAGTGGGCAGTCCCAGGCTTGCGATGGCGTCTGCCATCGCTGTGAAGCAGCGCGTGGTCACTTTGTGGGCCCCATGGGGGTCCTTCTCGTGCGCATCGAAGCCCAGCGAAACAACCAGTGCCTGCGGCGCGTACTCACGCAATCCAGCGAGTGCGCTACCCAGTGCCAGGGTGACCTCGGCATCGCCGCTGCCCAGAGGAAACGGAACGTTCAGATTGCAGTCGCTCCCTTCGCCTTCGCCTCGCTCGGCTGCCGTTCCGGAAAAAAACGGATAGAAGCGGCTTGGGTCGCCGTGGATGGAGGCAAAGAAAACGTCACCGCGTGCATAAAAAATGTCCTGCGTGCCATTGCCGTGGTGCACATCCACGTCGAGGATCGCCACCCGGTCGAACCTCGACCGCAGTGCCTGCGCCGCGATGGCTGCGTTGTTCAGATAGCAAAACCCTCCCGCCTGTTCGCGGCTCGCGTGATGCCCCGGCGGACGGCATAGCGCATAAGCGGCGGACGCGCCATCGATCACGCACAAGGCAGCATCTACCGCGCAGTGGGTCGCGCCTAGCACCGCATCCCAGGTCCCGGCGCCGATGGGACATGCGGTGTCCTGCGTATAGAACCCCGCCTGGCCCACGATGCTGTCGGGCCGGTGCCTGAAGCGCGTCCCCGGGTGGACATTGGGGACGATTTCAGGGCCGGCACCAGGCAATTGCGACCATGCGCGATGGCCGGTCTCAAGAAAACGAACCAGTCCCGCGTCGTGCACCGACAACATGGGTTCCAGTCCCCTGTCCATGGGCGCGGTCAGTTCAAATCCACCCGCCACCAATGCCTGCGCGATCGTGCTGGCCCGGGCCGCCGTCTCGGGGTTGGGTGCCGGCCGGCCGGCCTTCAGGAAGGCCTGGGGCTGGTGCAGCAAGTGCAGTTCGCTGTAAAAGACCTTCATGTTCGCTCCTGCTTACAGCGGCGACAGGCCGGTCATTTGGCGATGTAGACGGACTCGAAACTCTCGTTGACCCCGATCGCTGTGGTGACGAGGTTGCGGACCCGTTTGTTGTAGATGGTCGGGAACTTGATCTCGATCAGCCAGGCCAGTGGCACGTCCTCGACCAGCAGCTTCTGGACGTCGGAGTAATAGCGCCTGCGGTCCTCGCTCTTGACGGCCGAGGCGGCCTTGGCGAATAACTCGTCGACACGCTCGTTGCTGTAGCCCGATGTATTGGTGTATGGGATTCCCTTTTTGATGTTGGACGAGATGTAGGTCCGGGCAACTCCCAGCGCGGGATCGCCGTATTGCGTCAGGTAGCTGACCAGCATTTCGAAATCCCAGTTGGCGAGCCGTTGGGTCCAGCCGGCGGCGTCGGTGGATTCGATCACCACCTTCAAGCCGACCTTGGCCAGCGACTGGCGGACATACTCATTGAGCCGGTTCCATGTTTCCCCATACGGCAGCCCGAGCAGTTTGACCGTGGCGCGGGTGCCGTCCTTGTCCTTGACCAGGCCCATGTCGTCGAGCAGGGCGTCGGCCTTCTTGAGATCCAGGTTGTACTGCCTGACATCGGGTTCGTAGTAGCGGGTGGCGCTTGAAACCGGCCCGGTCGCCACCTTGGCATGGCCGAACCAGATCTTGTCGCGGATGAAATCACGGTCCAGCGCGTACATGACCGCCTGCCGGAACCGCTTGTCGGTCATGGGTTTGTTGCGCGTGTTGAACTCGATCCATGCCAGCGGGGCAAGGAATTCGTAGCCATCGTTCGTCACCTCGAACATGGGCTTGGTCTTGAAGCGGTTCACATCGAACAGTTCGATATCACTGAAGCTGGAAACATCCACCTTGCCGCTTTCCAGTGCCGTGGCGCGAGAGGCCGAATCGGGAATGATCTGGAAATAGATTTCGTCGAGGTACGGCAAGCCCGGTTTCCAGTAGTTCTCGTTGCGCACCAGGTGGATGTAAGAGCCTTTCTTCCACTCCTTTAGCTTGAACGGACCGGTGCCGATCGGTGTCTGGTTGGCCGGGTTGGCCTTGAAATCGGTGCCTTCATACACGTGGCGCGGAATCATCGGGGCGCTCGAGACTTCAAACGAGCCGAGGAACGGCGCGAACGGCTCCTTCAGCTTGAACACCACCGTCAGGGGATCGGGGGCCGTGACCGAGGTGAGGTGGCTGAAGTTGTTTCTGGCACGAGAATGAACCTCGGGCAGAAACTTGGTCGTGGTGAAAACCACGTCGGCGGCGGTAAACGGCTTGCCGTCATGCCACTTGACGCCTTCCTGCAGCTTGAATGTGTAGGTCAGGCCATCGTCCGAAACGGTCCACGATTTCGCCAGTCCCGGCCGCGGCTCGAGCTTGCTGTCGTATGTCAGCAGGCTCTGGTAGATTTTTCCGCCGATCATCTGGACGCCGCTCAGCTGATTCAGCCCGAGCATCAGGGTCGGGGGCTCGGGATTGACGATCATGTTGAGCGTCCCGCCGCGCTGCTGGGCTGCAGCGGGCCCGGCTCCCCCGGCGACGATCGAAAGGCACAGGGTGACCTGCGCAAGTAATTTCAGCAGTTTCATCACGACTCTCCTGGATAACGGGTCCAAATTCAGGCCTAGAACGCTTCACATCGATAAAAACTTTTGCTCTGGTAGCCGCAGATGACTTCCACATGACCGGTCATCGCGGCAGCAGCCTCGGCGTCGCTCAAGTCGGCGATGAAGGGCCGGCCCGCCAGCGAGTGCAGCTTGGACGGCGTCGCGAGCACCGAGACGCCTTTGCGCCCGATCCGGCGGATCACTTTGGGCGTGAACTGCTGGTTCCCGCGTCCAAAAATGTGGCCCTGGCCACCGATACATGTTACGAGCGCGCGCGCCGCACGGTCTGCGGTCAGCCGCTCCAGCTGCGTTGCAGTTGCGTCTTGCTGCACCAGCCTGCCCCCCAGATAGGCATCTACGCCCAACATCGAGGCTTCGCCGCCCAGTGCCTGCTTCACGGCCCAGGTGGTCGAGCCGGGCCCGATCAGGTACAGGTCGCCGGGATTCATTCCTTCGATGACACTCGCTGCAATCGACTGCAATTGCACTGCCTCGCCCGCCGGCGACCGGATTTTTTTCCCCTGCAGCAGCCGGGGGTCCTGGGGCGTCGCGACATAGCCGAACAGACTGGGCTGGAGACGGCCGCAGCGCAGATCCGCCTCGTCGAGGTCCATCACCTCCGAGGGCTGGGTGGCGCGCGCTTTCGACAGCAGGTAGCGCGCGGCGAGTGTGCCTGCCGCTGCTGGCGTGGTGGAGAAC
>JANXVP010000254.1 GCA_025351615.1 Ramlibacter sp.
CGCGCTGCTGCTGGTCGAGCACATCCTGCACCTTGACCATCGACAGCTTGATCAGGTCGGCGGCCGTGCCCTGCATCGGCGCATTGATCGCGGCCCGTTCGGCGCCGCCCCGGCGCGGCCCGTTCGGCGAATTGATTTCCGGCAGGTACAGTCGCCGCCCGAACACGGTTTCGACATAGCCCTTGCTCTTGGCGGAGAGCCGGGTTTCGTCCATGTAGTTCTTGACGCCCGGATAACGCTGGAAGTAGCGCTCGATGTAGCTTGCCGCCGCCTTGGTCTCGATGCCCAGGTTCCTCGCCAGCCCGAAGCTGCTCATGCCGTAGATCAGGCCGAAGTTGATCACCTTGGCGTAGCGCCGCTGCTCGCTGCTGACCTGCTCCGGTGCGACGCCGAACACCTCGGCAGCGGTCGCGCGGTGCACGTCCATGCCTTCTGTGAAGGCCTTCAGCAAGGCAGCATCCTCGCTCAGGTGAGCCATGATGCGCAGCTCGATCTGGCTGTAATCGGCGCTGGCGATCTTGTGCCCTGGCGAGGCGACGAAGGCTTCGCGCACGCGCCGCCCTTCCGCCGTCTTCACCGGGATGTTCTGCAGATTCGGGTCGTTGCTGGACAGCCGCCCGGTCACGGCGACGGCCTGCGCGTAATGGGTGTGGACCCGGCCGGTGCGCGGATGCGCCATCTGCGCCAGCTTGTCGGTGTAGGTGCCCTTGAGCTTCGACAGGCCGCGATGCTCCAGCAGCTTGGCCGGCAGCGGATAGTCCTGCGCCAGTTTTTCCAGCACCTCCTCGTCGGTGCTGGGCACGCCGCTCGGCGTCTTCTTGACCACCGGCAAGCCGAGCTTGGTGAACAGCACATCGCCGATCTGCTTGGGGCTGCCGAGGTTGAAAGGCTGGCCCGCCAGGTCATGCGCTTCCTGTTCGAGCTGCATGATCCGGGCGCCGAGCTCGCCGCTCTGCTTCGCCAGCATCGGCCCGTCGATCAGCACGCCGTTGCGCTCGACCCGGTACAGCGCCTCGCTGCTCTTCATCTCGAGGTCGTAAATGAAGCGCAGCCTGCGGTCGGCCTGCAGCCGCGGCCACAGCACCAGGTGGACGTCGAGCGTCTGGTCGGAGTCCTCGCAGGAATACTCGGCGGCCTTGTCGACGGCGACCTGCGCGAACGGAATCTGGTGCGCGCCCTTCCCGGCGAGGGTTTCGTAGTCGATGCCGCTGCGCCCCAGGTGCCGCTCGGCCAGGCTCGCCAGGCCGTGCGGCTTGTGCACTTCGAGCACATAGCTTTGCAGCATGGTGTCGTGCGCGTAGCCCTGCACCTCGATGCCGTGGTTGGCGAACACGTGGCGGTCGTACTTGACGTGCTGGCCCAGCTTCTTTTTGTCCGGGTTCTCCAGCCAGGGTTTCAGGCGCGCCAGCACGTCCTCGCGTGGGAGCTGCTCGGGCGCGTCGCCGTAGTTGTGCGCCAGCGGGATGTAGGCCGCCTCGCCCGGCCTGACGCTGAACGACACGCCAATGATCTCGGCCAGCATTTCGTCGAGCGAGCTGGTCTCGGTGTCGACCGCCGCCAGTTCGGACGCTTCCAGCCGCGCCAGCCAGTCGTCGAACCGGGCCCAGGTGAAAACGGTTTCGTACTGCAGGTTGGTCGCCTGCGACAGGCCCGACAGATCGGGCCCGACAAACAGGTCGCCGTCGGCGGCGCCGCTGCCCACCTTCTTTTTGCTGCGGTGTTCCTCGATCAGCTCCGGCGGCACGTCGTGGGTCTCGAGCTGCTTGACCAGGCCCTTGAAGCCGTAGCGCTCGTAGAACGCCTTGAGCTCCTCGACCTGCTGGCCACCGATGACGATGTCCTCCAACTCCGGCAGGCCGGGGATATGGTCCTGCAGCTCGCAGTCCTTTCGAATCGTAAGCAGCGCCCGCCCTTGCGGCAGCCAATCCAGCGCCTTGCGCAGGTTCTCGCCCACCGCGCCCTTGATCTCGTGCGCCCGAGCCACCAGCGCATCGAGCGAGCCATATTCCTTGAGCAGCTTCACCGCTGTCTTGGGGCCGATCTTGTCCACCCCCGGCACGTTGTCGACCGAGTCGCCGACCAGGGTCTGGTAGTCCACCATCAGGCTGGGCGGCACGCCGAACTCCGCTTCCACGCCGGCCACGTCGCGCTTGCGGTCGTTCATGGTGTCGATCACCATCACGTGGTCGTTCACCAGCTGGCTCAGGTCCTTGTCGCCGCTGGAGATCACCGAGTCGAGGCCACGTTCGGTCGCCATGCAGGACAGCGTGCCGATCACGTCGTCGGCTTCGACGCCGGGCACGTGCAACACCTTCCATCCAAGCAGGCGAACGACCTCGTGGATGGCAGGGATCTGGGCGCGCAGGTCGTCCGGCATGGCCGACCGGTTGGCCTTGTAGTCGGGATAAAGATCGTCGCGAAAGGTCTTGCCGGGAGCATCGAACACGCAGGCCGCATAGTCCGCGCGGACGTCCTTGCGCAGCTTCTGCATCATGTTGATCATCCCGCGGATGGCGCCGGTTGCCGGGCTGGCCGGATCGCCGGGAACCGCCCGCAGATCGGGCATGGCGTGGAAAGCGCGGTAGAGATAGCTGGATCCGTCGACCAGCAGCAGCGTCTTGCGGGAGTGGTCTTCGTTGGTCGTGTCGCTCATGCGGGCATTTTGCCCGTGCGCGGCGGCCCACCGCCGCCCTCTACAATCCGGCCATGCGCGCCCATTGCCTTCTGCTGCTCACGTTGTTCGCCTGCACTGCAGCCCCGGCCCAGGGCGTTGCCCCGCCGCTCGAGCGTGAGGAGCCGGCCAATGGGCGCCGGAACCAGAAAATCGAGCGGATCCACGTCGAGGACGGCGGCGCCAGCATCGATGAACTGCGGGTCGGCGGCCAGACCCAGAGCATCACGGTGCACCCCAAGGCCAACGTGCCGGAATACGAGTTCCAGCCGACCGACCTGGCGCGCAGCCGCCCTGCCGACAAGCGCGACGGCCTGTCCAGCCCCAGCAGCCAGCGGGTCTGGAACCTGTTGCGTTTCTGAAAATGAAGCCGCAACGGGAGGCCTGATTGGCGGTCTTCACCGAAGTCCCGCTGGAAGAGGCGCGCGAACTGCTGCGTAGCCTCGCGCTGGGCGAGCTGCGCGAACTGCGCGGCATCCACGGCGGCATCGAAAACACCAACTACTTCGCCAGCACCGACCAGGGCGAGTACGTGCTGACGCTGTTCGAGCGACTGTCCAGCGCGCAGCTGCCCTTCTACCTGCGGCTCATGAAGCACCTGGCGCAGCGCGGCATCCCGGTGCCCGAGCCGCACGCACTGCCGGGGCGCAACCAGGACAACCTGGTGCTGCAAGTCTGCGGCAAGCCCGCCGCGGTGGTCGACCGCCTGCGCGGACACAGCGAGCTGGCGCCGGGTCCGCAGCATTGCCACGCCGTCGGCGCGATGCTCGCGCGCATGCACCTGGCGGGACGCGACTTTGGGTTGAGCCAACCGAACCTGCGCGGCCTGCCCTGGTGGAACGACACCGTGCCGGTGGTGCTGCCGCACGTGGATCCGGACCAGGCCGCCTTGTTGCGCAGCGAGCTGGCGTTCCAGAACCATGTGGCGGCGTCTTCGTCCTATGCGGCATTGCCGCGCGGACCGATCCACGCCGACCTGTTCCGCGACAACGTGATGTTCGACCAGGGCGAGCTCACCGGCTTTTTCGATTTCTACTTCGCGGGGGTCGACAGCTGGCTGTTCGATATCGCGGTCTGCCTGAACGACTGGTGCGTCGACTTGCCGACCGGAGCGCACGACCCGGTGCGCGCCCGCTCGTTTCTCGACGCTTATGCCGGTATCCGGCCGCTGGCCGCCGCGGAACGCCAATTGCTTCCCGCCATGCTGCGGGCCGGGGCCCTGCGCTTCTGGATTTCGCGCCTGTGGGACTTCCACCTGCCGCGCGACGCGGCCCTGCTCAAACCCCACGACCCCTCGCAATTCGAGCGGGTATTGCGCCAGCGGGTGTCCCGCTCCGCCATGATGGTCTGAGACCTGAAAAAATATTGATGAAACTGAACATCGTTCCGGCGCGTACTGGCATGACATGGGTCAAGCTCGGCATCACCACTTTCTTCAGGCAGCCGCTGGCACTGGCGGGCCTGTTTTTCCTTTACATGGCGGCGATCATCCTGATTGCGCAGATTCCGTTCATCGGTCTGTTCATTGGCGGCATGCTGGTGCCGGGCGCGACGCTGGGCCTGATGGCCGCAGCGGCGGAGGCTGCCAAGGGCAAGTTCCCGATGCCGACAGTGCTGCTCAGCGCCTTTCGCGCCGGCCGGGCCAGGGCCCGGGCAATGCTGATCCTGGGCGCCATCTACACGGCCGGATCGCTGGTTGCCACGCGGCTCGCCATCCTGCTTGCCGGGTCCGGCGATGCCCCCATCGCGGCGGCGGAATTCGACGTCACGGCCCTGGTGGCGCTGGCGCTGCATACGCCGCTGTTCCTCATGTTCTGGCATGCGCCGGCGCTGGTGCACTGGCACGGCGTGACGCCGGTCAAGAGCCTCTTTTTCAGCGTGATCGCGTGTTTTCGCAACTTCGGCGCGCTGACGGTTTACGGCATGCTCTGGCTGGGCATTTTTCTGGGCGCTGGCATCGTGTTCGGCCTGCTGGGCACCCTGATCGGTGGAGCGACCATGGCGCGAGCCGTCATGATGCCGACAGCACTGCTGCTGGCGGCAATGTTTTCCACGTCGATCTACTTCAGCTTTCGTGACAGCTTCGTCGCCGACGAAGCCCAACCAACCGGAGAGTCTCCATGACACAGCATATCTTGATTGGCCGTACCGAAGCCGAAGTCCTGTGGTTCCGGCGCCGCAGCTTTCTGCAGGCTGCTGCGGCCTGGACCGCCATGGGCGGCTTCGAGGCGGCGCATGCCCAGCAGCGAAGCAACATCGTGGAGTTGGTGGGCGATGTCAGCATCAACGGCGAAAGACTGCTGCCGCGGCGGACGATTCAAACCGGTGACCAGATCGCGACCGGCCCCGATTCGAATCTGGTGTTCGCAATCGGCAACTCCTCGTTTCTGGTCCGGCAGAACTCGCGCATGACGGTAGAACGCGGCGCGACCCTCAACACTGTGAGCCTGCTGCGGCTGCTGACCGGCGCCGTGGCCAGCGTCTGGGGCCGGGGCAGCAGCCGCCAGATCGTCACGCCGACGCTGACGGCCGGCATTCGCGGCACCGGCGTCTACACCGAAGTACTGCCTGACCAGGCCTACCGCAGCTATTTCTGCAACTGCTACGGGACGGTGGAAATGAACGCCGGCGGCGATCGCCTGGTGTCCCGCTCCAGCTACCACCAGTCGTTCTGGGGCGAAGCACAACCCAGGAATGGCCGGTTGCTGACGCCAGCCAATGCCATCAACCACACCGACGAGGAAATGGAATACCTGGCCCGGCTGGTGAACCAGCAAACGGCATGGGAGGTGCAGGGCCGGCGCGGCATCAAGGACGGCAAGGGCTACATGGACCCGATGCCGCCGGAAGCCCATCCGGCAATGCAGCAGCGCTAAAGGGCGGGACCGTTCAGGTGACCGGCGTCAGCTTGGCCACCGACAGTGCCAGCCACTTGACGCCGTGGCGCGGGAAATTCACCTGCGCCCGGGCGTCGGAGCCCGTGCCTTCGATCGACACGACCGTCCCCTCGCCGAACTTGGTGTGGAACACCTTCATGTTGACGCTTAGGCCATGCGACGGCGCGGCTTTCTGCACCGGCACCGCAGGACTTCCGAAGCTGGGCGTGGACGACGCATCCCGGCTGAATCCGCCCCGGGTGCTCGGATAACCGGCGCCGTAGCCGAACGCCGAGCCGCCGAAGTTCTGGTTTTTTGGTGTCAACCACTTGAGCGCCCCCTCTGGCAACTCGTCGAAGAACCGGCTCTTGACGTTGTAGCGGCTCTGGCCGTGCAGCAAGCGCGTCTGTGAGTAACTGAGGTACAGCCGCTTGCGGGCCCGCGTGATGGCGACGTACATCAGCCGCCGCTCTTCCTCCAGCCCTTCGTATTCGGTCATCGAACGCTCGCTGGGAAACAGTCCTTCTTCCAGCCCGCTGATGAAGACGCAGTCGAACTCCAGCCCCTTGGCAGAATGCACTGTCATCAGCTGTACGGCCTCCGCGCCTGCAATGGCCTGGTTGTCACCGGACTCGAGCGCCGCGTGGGTCAGGAAGGCGGCGAGGGGCGACAGCGTTTCGCCCTCCGGCGAAACGCCGGGGGCGATGCCTGCACGGACGCCCTCCCATCCCACCCCTTCCCCCAGGGGGAAGGACAAGCCCGCCAAGGCCGCGGTCGCACTCGACTCCGGTGCAGAGTTCGGGTCCAGCCCCTGACTGACGGGGCTTTGGCTTAGTTCATCCACGGGCAGCGCGACGGCATCACGGCCAAAGCCCTCAAGCGTGACGAAGCTTTCCGCTGCATTGACCAGTTCTTCCAGGTTCTCCACCCGATCGCCGCCATCGCGCTCGCTTTTGTAGTGGTCGACGAGGCCCGATTCCTGCAGCACCTGCTCGATGATCTCGCGCAGCGTGAGGCCCTGCGTGCGCTCGCGCAGCACGTCGATCCTGGCGACAAAGCCGGTGAGGTTGGCGCCGGCCTTGCCGGTGGTGGCGCTTACCGCGTCGTGCAGGGAACACCCCGCGGCACGGGCCACATCCTGCAACTGCTCGATGCTGCGCGCACCGATCCCGCGCGGCGGGAAGTTGACGACCCGCAGGAAGCTGGTGTCGTCGTTGGGGTTCTCCAGCACCCGCAGATAGGCCAGTGCATTCTTGATCTCGGCCCGCTCGAAGAAGCGCAGGCCGCCGTACACCCGGTAAGGCACGGCTGCATTGAACAACGCCGTTTCAATCACGCGGCTCTGCGCGTTGCTGCGGTAGAGCACGGCGATCTCGCTGCGCCGGATGCCGCCGTCGGGGCCATCGCCCCGCACCAGGTGCCGCATCTCCTCGACCATCCATTGCGCTTCGGCCAGATCCGTCGGCGCCTCGTAGACCCGCACCGGCTCGCCCGGGCCCTGGGTGGTGTGCAGGTTCTTGCCCAGGCGGGTCTTGTTGTGGCTGATCAGCTGGTTGGCCGAGTCCAGGATGTTGCTGAAGCTGCGGTAGTTCTGCTCCAACTTGATCTGGTGCCTGACCTCGAACTCGCGCACGAAATCCGCCATGTTGCCGACCCGCGCACCGCGAAAGGCATAGATGCTCTGGTCGTCGTCGCCCACCGCCAGCACCGACCCGCCATGGGACGGAACGCCCGCCGTCCCAGGCCCCGCGAGTGCCTTGATCCATGCGTACTGCAGCTTGTTGGTGTCCTGGAATTCGTCGATCAGGATGTGGCGGAAGCGCCGCTGGTAGTGCTCGCGGATCGGGTCGTTGTCGCGCAGCAGCTCGTAGCTGCGCAGCATCAGCTCGCCGAAGTCGACCACGCCTTCGCGGTTGCACTGGTCTTCGTAGAGCTGGTAGATCTCCACCTTCTTGCGGTCCTCGTCGCTGCGCACTTCGACCATGTTGGGCCGCAAGCCTTCTTCCTTGGAGCCGCTGATGAACCACTGGGTCTGCTTGGCCGGAAAGCGCTCTTCGTCGACGTTGAACTGCTTCATCAGCCGCTTGATGGCCGAGAGCTGGTCCTGTGTGTCCAGGATCTGGAAACTCTGCGGCAGGTTGGCCAGCTTGTAGTGGGCGCGCAGGAAGCGGTTGCACAGGCCGTGGAAGGTCCCGATCCACATGCCGCGCACGTTCACCGGCAGCATCGCGCCGAGCCGGGTCATCATCTCCTTGGCCGCCTTGTTGGTGAAGGTCACGGCCAGCACGCCGCCGGGCGAGACCTGCCCGGTCGACAGCAGCCAGGCGATGCGGGTGGTGAGCACCCGCGTCTTGCCCGAGCCGGCACCGGCCAGGATCAGCGCGTGCTCGTTGGGCAGCGTGACCGCGGCCAGCTGCTCGGGGTTGAGGTTCTGGAGCAGCGGGAGCGGCTGGGCGACTTCTGGGAACATAGGGGCCATTGTAGGAAGGCGGTATGACTCACCAGGTTTGCAATCGTTCTTGGACCGGCGCCGGCCTGCTCGCGCTGGCGGCGCTGGCGGGCCTGGCCAGCCTGGCCAGTGCCGGGGTGCGGGCGCAGTCGTTCTGCTCCAGCGACGGCCAGCGCCAGCCTGCCGGATTGCTGGAGCGATTCATCAGCGCCGACTGCGAGGCTTGCTGGTCGCAGGGCGGCCCCAGGCCCGCGCCTGGCGAACTCGCGCTGGACTGGATCGTTCCCGGCAGCAAGGGGGACGACGCTGCGTTGTCGGCCGCCGCCAGCCGCGACGCCCTCACCCGCCTGGCCGCGCTTGACCGCGCCGCACCGGCTGCCAGCGACGCCGTGCGTCACCGGGTGCAGGCCGCCAGGCCCGGCCTGCGCGTGAGCCACGGCCCGCCCATCAACGGCTACCTCGGTACCTCGATCGAATTCAAGTCGCCCGGACCCGGACACTGGTCGTCCTGGCTGCTGCTGGTCGAAACGATTCCCGCGGGCGCCGAAGGCACGCCGATCGAGCGCAACCTGGTGCGCAACGCGCTGGAGTCGTCCTGGGGCGGCTCCGGGGCGCTGTCCAGGGACGAGCTG
>JANXVP010000260.1 GCA_025351615.1 Ramlibacter sp.
CGCCGTGAGAACAGCGGGACTGGCTGCAACGTCCGGACCGGCGGGAGCCTGCGGCACGGCGCTCACTTCAGCACCACCCGCGGGTCGACGAATTTGTACAGCACGTCGGTCACCAGGTTGATCAGCATCGTCAGCGCGGCGAGGTAGATGGTGACCGCCTGGATCACCGGGTAGTCGCTGCGCCCCACCGCCTGGTACACCTCGCGGCCCAGCCCCGGGACCGAAAAGAACACCTCGATCAGGAAAGAGCCGATAAAAACGCCGGGCAGCTGCGTGGCGACGTTGGTCAGAACCGGGATCATTGCGTTGCGCAGGACATGCTTGAAGAGGATCGTCTTTTCCGGGACGCCCTTGGCGCGCGCTGTCCGCACGTAATCCTGGCCGATCTCATCGAGAAAAAAGCTGCGGTACAGGCGCGTGCCCGGCGCCAGGCTGACGAGCACCGCCAGCAGCACTGGCAGCGGCGCGTACACCGTCAGGTTGGTCCAGAGGCTGTGGCTCCAGCCCTGGACCGGAAACCAGCCGAGCCGGAAAGCGAACAGGTACTGGCCGATGATCACGTACACCAGGAAGCTGATCGACAGGGCGACGGTCGAAATGACCATCACGAGGCGGTCGGTCAGGCTGCCGCGCACATAGGCGACGGCCATTCCGGCCACGATCGACAGCACCACCTCCAGCACCAGGATCGGCACCATGATGGTCAAAGTCGCGGGCAGCCGGGTGCGAAAGATGCTGGAGATCGCTTCGTTGGTAGCCCAGCTGCGGCCCCAGTCGAAGGTGGCCACCTTGACCGCGAACAGCCAGAGCTGGTCCCAGACCGGCCGGTTCAAGCCCAGCTGGTTGCGGATCGATTCTACCTGTTCGGCCGTCGCATGCAGGCCGCCCAGGATTTCTGCCGGATCGCCGCCGAAATACTTGAACAGCAGGAAGACCAGCAAGATCACCCCCGCCAGGGTCGGGACCATTTGCAGAACCCGCCGCAAGATGTAGGAAAGCATCGAAGTCCTCACGACCCGCGGCTGGCGGCTCGCAATTTAAGGGAAACCGCTTGTGGCGGCACTCAAGGCGCAGATTATGCTTGTGCCTTCGCGATTCCAGATACTGGTGTTTTCAAGAATGACGAAACGATCCTGGGCCTGGGCCACAAGCCTGTGCCTGGCCTTCGGCGCCACCGCGCTCGCAGCCACTGCCCCCGCAGCCACTGCCCCCGCCTCCCCGCAGCCCGAAAAGGTGCTGCGCTATGCCTTCCCCGTCGCCGAGACCGGAATGGACCCGGCCCAGCTGCAGGACTTGTATTCCCGCACCCTGGCGGCCAACATGTTCGATGCCTTGTACGGCTACGACTACCTGATGCGGCCGGCGCGCGTCAAGCCCATGCTGGCCGACGGCATGCCCGAGAACTCGGCGGACTTTCGCACCTTCACCGTCCGGCTGCGGCGCGGCATCCTGTTCGCCGACGACCCGGCGTTTGGGGGCAAGAAGCGCGAACTGACGGCGCAGGACGTGGTCTACACGTACAAGCGCGTCTTCGATCCGAAGGTCAAGAGCCCCGTCCTGAGCGACATGGAGGAGCAGACGCTGCTGGGCCTGGCCGACCTGCGCAAGCAGGCCCAGGCCAGCGGCAAATTCGACTACGACCGCGAAGTCGAGGGCCTGCGGGCCCTGGACCGCTACACGGTGCAGTTCCGGCTGGCCGAATCCAGGCCACGCTTCATCTTCGCGCTGGCGGACCCGGGTATCTACGGCATCGTCGCGCGGGAAGTGGTGGAAAAGTACGGCGACCAGATCATGGAACATCCGGTCGGCACCGGGCCCTTCGTGCTGCAGGAGTGGCAGCGCTCGTCCAAGCTGACGTTTGTCCGCAACCCGAATTACCGCGAGGAGTATTACAACGAGGAAGCGGCCGCGGACGACGCCCCGGCGCAGGCGCTGGCGGCCCGCATGCAGGGCAAGCGACTGCCGATCATCGACAAGGTGGTGGTTTCCATCATCGACGAGCCGCAGCCGCGCTGGCTGTCCTTCCTGAACAACGAACACGACCTGATGGAACGGCTGCCGGCGAGCTTCGCCACCTATGCGATCCCGAACAACAAACTGGCGCCCAACCTGGCCAGGCGCGGCATCCAGATGGAGCGCGTGGTGCTCTCGGACGTTGGGCTGATGTACTTCAACATGGAGGATCCGCTGGTCGGCGGCTACACGCCGCAGAAGGTTGCGCTGCGCCGGGCCATCGGCCTGGGCTACAACAGCGAGGAAGAAGTGCGGCTGCCCCGCCATGGTCAGGCCATCGTGGCGCAAGGTCTGATCCAGCCCGGCACCTCAGGTTACGACCCAGCCTTCCGCTCGGAAATGGGCACCTTCGACCGGGCGAGAGCGATTGCCCTGCTGGACATGTACGGCTACATCGACAAGGACGGCGACGGCTGGCGCGACCAGCCCGACGGCAAGCCGCTGGTGCTGGAAATGCACACGCAGGGCAGCTCGGACTCGCGCGAACTGGACGAGATCCTCAAGAAAAACATGGACGCCATCGGCATTAAAATGGAATT
Organism: Ramlibacter sp.; assembly: GCA_025351615.1. GTDB lineage: Bacteria > Pseudomonadota > Gammaproteobacteria > Burkholderiales > Burkholderiaceae_C > Ramlibacter. The sequence goes on from JANXVP010000260.1 coordinate 2,553, forward strand.
CAAGATCGGCAAGTGGCCCGAGCAGCTCAAGGCGGCGCGGCCGGGCAAGCTGATGCTGTGGCAACTCGCCTTTGGGGCCGATAAACCCGATGGCGGCGGCATTTTGCAGCTGGGCACCAGCAATCAGGTCGGCCAGCAGAACCTGGCCCGCTTTCGCAACGCGCAGTTCGACAAGCTGTACGAGCAGCAGTCGCTGATGGCGGACGGTCCGGAGCGGAACGCCGTTATGAAGCAGGCGGTGAAGATCATGATTGCCTACATGCCCTACAAGGTGAAAACCCACCGGATCGGCACTGACCTGATGCAGCCCTGGCTGATCGGGTACAAGCGGCATCCGGTTGCGCATGAATTCTGGCGCTACGTCGACATCGACACTTCGAAACTTCCGAAATAAGGGGCCACAAGCCCGCAACAAGGAAACGCATGCCCAACCACCGATCGACATTCGCAGCCCTTCTCGCCTTGCTGCCTTTGTGGCTGGCCCTGGCCCTGCCGGCGCAAGCCGCTGTGCTGCCGGCCGGCACCCAGCTGCACGCGACGCAGACCCTGGTTCGCAACAACGGCTCCGAACCCGAAACGCTCGACCCCGCACTGGCCGAATCGGTCGGCGCGAACAACCTGACGCGCGACCTGTTCGAGGGACTGACGGCCAACGACAGTGCCGGAAAGCTCGTTCCCGGCGTGGCGGAAAGCTGGAAACAGACCGACGCCACGACCTGGGTGTTCAAGCTGCGGCAAAACGCGAAGTGGTCTAACGGCGACCCGGTGACCGCACCGGATTTTGTCTTCGCCATCCGCCGCTTCGTCGATCCGAAGACCGCGTCGACCTATGCATCCACCTTCGGTGTCTTCCTGGCCAACGGCAAGGAAGTCGCGCTCGGCAAGATGCCGTCCACGACGATCGGCGTGAAGTCCATCGACAAGTTCACGCTTGAGGTCAAGACCGCTTTCCCTGTGAGCTTCCTGCCCAGCCTGATGGCGAACAACCAGCTAGGCCCGGTGCACCAGGCGTCGCTGGAAAAATCCGGCAAGGACTGGACCAAGCCCGGCAATCTGGTGAGCAACGGCGCCTACATGCTTAAAGCCTGGCAAGTGAACAGCAAGATCTTGTTTGAGAAAAACCCGAATTACTGGGACGCGAAGAACGTGCAACTGACTCAGGTGACATACCTGCCAGTGGAAGACGGCAACGCGGACGTCAAGCTGTACGAATCGGGCGAGAACGAATGGGTCGCCCAGCTGCCGCCCGGCACCTACGAGCAGTACAAGAAGCAGTTCCCCAAGGAAGTCCGCAACTCGCCCATCATCGGGCTGCGCTACTACTCCTTCCAGACGCAGAACGCCGCGTTCAAGGATGTGCGCGTGCGCAAGGCACTGTCGATGGTGCTGGACCGCGACATCCTGTCCCAACGCATCACGGCCGACGGCCA
>JANXVP010000265.1 GCA_025351615.1 Ramlibacter sp.
GGCCGTGACTGACCTCCACATGGCCCGCCTCCGGCGGGTCGACTACCTCAGGCGCGTTCGAAGTCGATGAGGCTTTTGGCGGCGTCCACTGCCAGCAGCCGGACGCGCACTGTATCGCCGACGTCCAGTCCATCGAAACCGCGCACCACGCGGCCTTCCAGCAGCGGGCTGGCGATGCGCACGAAGGTGCCCTTGGGCGCGGCGCCGGTGACGATGGCGTCGAAGCTCTCGCCGATGCGACCTTCCAGCAGCCAGGCCGCTGCGGCCTTGAGCACCTGGCGTTCCACCTTGCTGGCGTTGTCTTCCTGCAGCGTGCAGTGCTGTGCGATCGCGGTGAGCGCCTCGGCCGAATAGGGCGGCGGCGCAGCGGCGATGGCGGCCTTGAGCAGCCGCTGCGTCACCAGGTCCGGAAAGCGCCGGTTGGGGGCGGTGGAATGCGCGTAATCGTTCACCGTCAGCCCGAAGTGGCCGAGCCCGGTCGCGCCCGCGGGCGCAGCGGCGTATTCGCCGGAGCCCAGCATCTTGACCACCGCCAGTGACAGGTCGGCGAAACCCGCCGGGTCGGCCAAGCGTCGCGCGCACAGGAAGCGATCCAGTGCCAGCGCATCCGGCGCCGCCGGCAACTGCACGCCGTGGCCCGCTGCCAGTCCCACGATGCGGTCCCACCGCCGTGGCGCCTGCAGCAGGCGTCGCAGCGAGGGGAAGCCCTTTTGCGAAAGATATTGGGCGGTGGCGGAATTCGCAGCGATCATGAGGTCGGCGATCAGGTCCTTGGCGCGATTTTTCTCGTCGGGGTGCAGGTCCACCAGCCTGCCGTCCTGGAACACCGGGCGGGCAGTGATGGTCTTGAGGTTCAGGGCGCCGCGCTGATTGCGCCATTGCCGCAGCCGCGCGGCCAGCGCGTCGTGCAGGCGGAGCTGGTCCTGCAGCCCTGGCACGCCGGCGAGTTGCGACGGGGGCGGCCCGGCGCCGTCCAGCCACGCCGAGACACCGTCGTAAGTGAGCTTGGCGCGATTCAGCACGGACGCCCGATAGACGTCCGACGCCGACACCGTGCCGTCGGCGTGCACCACCATGTCGACGACCAGGGCCAGGCGCTCCTGGCCCTGGCGCAGCGACGTGAGGTCGGTGGACAGGACCTCCGGCAACATGGCAAACACGCCGGCCGCGGTGTAGACCGAGGTGGTGTTGGCGCCCGCATGCCCGTCGATCGCGCTGCCCGGACGCACCATCGCATCGACGTCGGCAACTGCCACCAGCAGGCGCGTTGCAGCATCGGGAAGCGCTTGCGCCACGCTCAACTGGTCGAGGTCGAGCGTGTCGTCGTTGTCGATCGAAAACCAGGTCAGGTTCCGCAGGTCGCGGATGGCGCCATTGCGTTCGGGGCGGGTTTGCGGTGCGGCTGCCGCCTCCTGCAGGACCTGCGGTGCAAAGTCGGGCAGCAGGCCTCGGGAGCGCATCGCTTTGACGGCGATCTGGTGCAGGTCGATAGGGTCCATGGAATGTCAGTGGGTGGAACGTGCCGCGGCCGTGGTGCGAGCGAAAGCCGATTGTCTGTCAAGTCACGACGTCGCAATGAGGGTGACCCATATTGACGCCGGGTCGCCCCTGCCCGTACCCTGATCGGATTCATCAGGAATCATCATGCGTCTGCTGCACAAATTTGTCGCTGTCTGTTTGCTCCTGTGCAGCGTCCTGGCCAGCCCTGCGGCCGCGCAATCCGACTATCCCAGCAAGCCGATCCACTGGGTCGTGGCCTATCCGCCCGGCGGGACCACCGATCTGCTCGCGCGCCTGATGGCGCAGTGGCTCTCGCAGCGGCTGGGGCAGCAGGTGATCATCGACAACAAGCCCGGGGCCGGCAACAACATCGGCACCGAGTTCGCTGTCCGCGCGCCGGCCGACGGCTACACCATCTTCCTGGTCAATCCCGCGAATGCAATCAACGCGACGCTGTACCCCAAGCTGCCTTTTGTGTTCCTGGACGATCTGGTGCCGGTGGCGGGCATCGTCCGGGTGCCGAACGTCATGACGGTGAGCAAAAACTTTCCGGCGAAGAACATCGCCGAGTTCATCGACTATGGCAAGAAGAATCCGGACAAGATCAACATGGCCTCGTCCGGCGCGGGCACGTCGGTGCACCTGTCGGGAGAACTCTTCAGATTCATGAGCGGCGCCAGCATGAAGCACATCCCCTACAAGGGCGCCGGTCCGGCCATCACCGATTTGCTGGGCGGGCAGGTGGACGTCATCTTCGACAACATGCCGTCCATCATCAATCACATCCGGGCCGGCAGCGTCCGTGCGCTCGGTGTGACCAGCGCGCAGCGCTCGCCGGCGCTGCCGGACGTGCCCGCTATCGCGGAGGTGGTGCCGGGCTACGAGGCGAGCGCGTGGTTTGGCGCAGCTGCGCCCAAGGGCACACCGGCCGCCGCCATCGCGCGGCTGAATCGCGAATTCAATGCGGCGCTTGCCGACCCCGCGATGAAGGCGAAGCTGGCGGACCTGGGCGGCGTGCCGATTGCCGGAACGCCGGAGCAGTTCTGGGCGATCCACCGGATGGAAACCGAGAAGTGGGCAAAGATCGTGCAGTTTTCGGGAGCCAAGGCCGACTAGCCGCGCCTTCGGTTCAGCGGGAATTGCGCGGCCAACCGGTCTGACCTCTTCTCGCCAAAAGCTGCGACAGCCAATGGGTGGTCTTCATGTGGGTCTCTCTGCCTAGTCGCAACGGGCGCTCATGCCGCCGTCGACGATGATCTCGGTGCCTGTCACGAAGCGCGCTTCGTCCGACGCCAGAAAAAGCGCGGCGTTGGCGGTGTCGCGGCCGTCCCCCATGAAGGGCAGCGGAATGCGCGCCTGCCGACGCTTGAGCAAGGCCTCGATGTCACCGCCACTCTGGTTTCTGGCCAGGACCGCGTCCACCAGCGGCGTGTGCAGTTGTCCGGGAACCACCGAATTCATGCGGATGCCCTTGGCTGCGTATTCAACCGCAACCACCCGCCCGAATTGGATGACCCCGGCCTTCGCCGCCGCATAGCCGACAGCCGCAGCGCCGGTCCAGCGAATCCCAGACGTCGAGGCGATATTCACGATGGCCCCGGTGCCTTGTTGCTCCATCACCGGCATCACGTGCTTGCACATCAAGAACACACTCGTGAGGTTGATGTCGAGTTGCCGTCCCCAGTCTTCTTCGCTGAGGTTCACCGGTCCTCCCGGCAACGGGCCCCCGACGTTGTTGACCAGGATGTCGATGCGCCCATACCGCGCGATGCAGGCCGCCACCAACGCCGCGATGGCGGCGCTGTCGGTGACGTCGCAGGTGTAGGGCATGGCATCCCCGCCGACTTCGCGGACCAGCGCCAGCGTCTCGTTCATCGAGCCGGCGTCCCTGTCCACCGCGAAAACGCGAGCGCCTTCCTGGGCAAACCGCACCGCGATCGCGCGTCCGTTGCCCCAGCCCGGACCGACGCTCCCGGCCCCCGTGACGAGCGCCACTTTGCCCGCCAGGCGTCCTGTTGCCTTGTCCATGGTGCAGCGTCCTGATCAGGGCGTGACGGAGGTGATACCGCCATCGACCACGATCTGCTGTCCCGTGATGTAGCGGCTCTCGTCGCTGGCGAGGAACAGCACGGCGTGCGCGACGTCCCAGGCGTCCCCCATGCGCCCCATCGGCACTTGCTTGTGGCGGTGCGCGACGAAGCCCTCGAAGTCGCCCTTGGCGTACTTGTCGGCCAGCCGCCGGACCAGCGGCGTGAAGACCAGCCCGGGCACCACGCTGTTGAGCCGGATGCCCCGCGCGGCGTAGATCACCGCGGTGGTCTGCGTCATCTGCATCAGGGCCGCCTTGCCGGCCGAGTAGGCGACCTGCGGCTTGCCCAGGTAGCGCAGCCCGGCGATCGATGAGATGTTGACAACCGAGCCACCGCCCTGCGCCTCCATCAGCGGCAGCACGTGCTTGCAGGTGAGGAAGGCGCTTTTCAGATTGACGTCCATCTGCTCGTCCCAGACGCTTTCGTCCATCGTCACCGGGTCGCCCGGCTCCGAGCGCCCGACGTTGTTGACCAGGATGTCGATGCGACCGAACCGGGCCATGCACGCATCCACCAGCTTCTTGACGCCGACGGCCTGCGTCACGTCGCAGGTTTGAACTTCCGCCACACCGGCTTCCTTGCGGATCAGGTCGCGGGTGGCTTCGGCCGCTTCCAGGTTGAGGTCGCAGCCGAAGACACTGGCGCCTTGCCTGGCAAGCAGCACCGCAATGGCCTTGCCGTTGCCCCAGCCTTCGCCGACGGTGCCGCAGCCCGTCACCAGGGCGACTTTTTGATCCAGTCTGAGCATGTGTTTTTCTCCTTGGCCGCGCAGGCGAAATCGATTCTAGATCGGGGCCCGCCGCCGGACGGCCTGCCGGTAGCGCTCCACCGGTTGGTCGATGAGGACATACGACAGCAGGGAGCAGGCGACGACGGCCGCGAACACCACCAGGAAATAGTGCGCGCCCTCGCGCATGCCGGGCATGTCGGCGCTCCCCAGGCCGTGAAACAGCCATGCGCTGACCACCACACCGACCGCCCAGTGCAGCAGGAACATGGGATAGGCGATCTTGCCCAGGATGGCTGCGATGCGCGCGATCCATGTGTCCTGGCCGATCTGGTGCTGGACCAGGTACAGCAGGATCAGCGAAAAAGGCAGGACGCTGGAGGCCAGGTTGGCTTTGTCCACGTCTGCCTGCTCCAGGGCCGGGACCAGGTAGACGTGGATCAGGTAGGCCGCGCACGCCAGCACGAAGATCCCGCGGCGGATACGGACCGCGCCGCGGTAGAAGTAGCTGAGCGAGCCAAGCGCAAAAACGAATCCGTTGCCGACCGGGCTGCCATAGAACTCGAACGGCAGGATCTTCAAGGCGCACAGCGCGCCGACCGGCAGGCTCACCAGGCACAGCGCAACAGTGGCCCGCTTCGAACGCGCCGTCACCAGGCCGATCAACAGGTAGAAGTAGAGCTCGGTTCCCAGCGTCCAGGTCGCGGGCAGGACCCGCACGCCGCTGTCGACCAGGCCGAAGATCGCGACTTGCGGCAGCCATTCCGCCGCGGTCTGCGGCCATCGCAGATAGGTGTTGATGTGAAAGGCCACGTCCGGGTACAGGTGGATGGTGAGCAGGCCCAGGCCGAGCGCCGCCAGATACTGCGGATAGATGCGAAGCGCGCGATTGAGCAGGAAGGCCCGGGTCCGTGCCGGCATCGGATAGACCTCCTGCACGATCTGCGTGATGAGGAAGCCGCTGATGAAAAAGAAGCCCAGCACAGCGACCGGCCCGGCGCCCGGCGCTGCCGCGTTCCACAGATGAAAGATGACGACGTTGAATGCGAGAAAGAATCGCAGCAGGTTGAGGCCTGCGTTCATCGAGGCTGGTTCGGCTGCGGGTCGGGGGCCGGCATGAACGGGGCGATGCCCCGCTTCCACTGCCGGTAGCCCTCGCCGTTCAGGTGCACGCCGTCGTGGGTGTAGTCGCTGTTCAGCTCCCCGTTCACAGCCAGCAGCGGCCAGAGGTCGACAAAGCGCACGCGCGTCGAAGCCAGGCTGGCCAGCCGCGTATTGAGCTGCCGGATCCTGGGGTTGAGCGACGCGCAGGACTTCCAGGTGGCCTTCGCCACGTTGCACGGCAGCGTGGACTGGACGGTCACCTTGACGCCGCCCTGGTCCAGCCGCGAGACGATGGACCGGTAGCTGGCGAACACCGCATCCACCTCCCGGTGCGCGTCGGCGAAGTCGTTAATGCCGATCATCACGAATGCCTGGCGCGGCTTGACCCGAAGAATGTCGTCCAGCCGCGCCAGCACGCCCTCGGTGGTGTCGCTGTCGATGCCCCGATTCACGATGTTCTGCTGCGGAAACATTTCCGCCCACTCGGCGCCGTCGGTGAGCGAATCGCCGATCATGACCACCTGGGGCTGGTGGGTGAAGGTCCGGAACAGAGAGGTGCGCTCACGCCAGTAGGAGGAGGGTTGTGTCGCTGTCTCCGGCCCTGCAGCGCGCGCCTGGCCGGCCCACAGGAGCACGAGGATGGCGATGGTCGGGAGACCAGGGGATCGCAGGGGCATCCCCGCATTGTTGTCCGGAGTCGCCGAACATTGCAGGGCAGCCGTTTCACCTCATCCGCCTGGCGTTGTCTTAGGATGTCGGAATGACCGATCCCAAGCGCGACCAGCACGACCACGGGCACAGCGAACTGGGCGAGATGGACCTCCGCGTGCGGGCGCTCGAAAGTGTCCTGACCCAGAAAGGCTACGTCGACCCGGCGGCGCTCGACGCCCTCATCGACACCTACCAGACCCGGATCGGCCCGCGCAACGGGGCGCGGGTCGTGGCACGCGCCTGGGTCGATGCCGGTTTCGTGGCGTGGCTGCGCAGCGACGCGACCGCGGCGATCGCATCGCTCGGCTACAGCGGCCGCCAGGGCGAGCACATGCAGGCGGTGGAGAACACGCCGGACACCCACAACATGGTCGTCTGCACCCTGTGCAGCTGCTATCCGTGGCCGGTGCTGGGCCTGCCGCCGACCTGGTACAAGAGCGCACCGTACCGGTCGCGGGCGGTCAGGGATCCGCGTGGCGTGCTCGCGGAGTTCGGCGTCGAACTGCCCCAGCAGACCCAGGTCCGGGTCTGGGATTCGACGGCCGAACTGCGCTACCTGGTGATTCCGCTGCGGCCCGCGGGCAGCGAGGGCCTGGACGAAGTGGCGCTGGCTGCGCTGGTCACGCGCGATTCGATGATCGGCACCGGCCTGGCCCTCGCACCGTCCGGGGCTACGCGATGAGCTACAGCTCGCGCGCCGATCTCGGAGGCCAGGAGGGTCACGGACCGATCGTCGCCGAGGCCGAGGGCGATTCGTTTCATGCGGCCTGGGAGCCGCGCGCGCTCGCGCTGACGCTGGCGATGGGCGCGACTGGCGCCTGGAATCTCGACATGGGGCGCTCCGCCCGCGAGACGCTGCCGGACTATGCGCAGCTGAGCTACTTCGAGATCTGGATCGCGGCGCTGCAACAACTGATGCTGGAGCGCGGCATCGTGCGGCCGGAAGAAATCGCCGCCGCGCATGCGCTTTCCAATGGACCTGTCCTGCCGCGGGTGCTCGCGGCGGGCGATGTCGCGAGCGTGCTGGCCCGGGGCGCGCCGACCCAGCGGCCGACCACGGCGCCGGCCGCCTTTGCCGTCGGCG
>JANXVP010000283.1 GCA_025351615.1 Ramlibacter sp.
CAGGTAAAGAAAGCCTGCCCAGGTCGGCACGTAAGTCATGTCGGCCACCCAAAGCTGGTTGATGTCGGTAGCCACAAACTGCGTTTGACCAAATCGGGGCCGGCCTTTGACGCTTGTCGCGGGTGGTGGTGAGCACGTAACCACGCCTGCGACTGACACCACGGATGCTTGCTAGTCTCACGACGCTGGCGATTCGTTTGCTGCTGGCCAACACGCCTTGATCGGCAAGTTCTGCGCGGATGCGCGGCATGCCGTAGGTGGCATCACTCTTGGCATGTGAAGCTTTAATTTGCGCCAACAGTGTGACGTTGGCGGCTTCCCGTTTGCTAGGGACGCGGCCATATCAGTCGTAGTAACCGCTGGCCGCGACTTTTAGGTGTTTGCACATGGCTTGGACGGGTAGTTCAGCCTGGTTGGCTGCAATTAGCGCGTAAACGTTGTGGGCGTCTTCTCGCTTTTGCCTGCAAACCGTGGTCGCAAGTCTTTGCAAGTATGTCCCTTTCCTACAGAGCCTGGCGTAGCTTGCGGCGCAGCTCGACCAACTCTTGGCGCTCGGCTGCGTTTAGCGGCGCTGCCTGCTGGACAGCGGCGAATGACGACGCATCACGGCCTTTGGTGGCTCGAATCCACCTCAGGATGCTGGTTTCATGGCAGCCAAACTCTTTGGCCAGCTCGATCAATTGCTGGCGAAATTGCGCCGGATACGGCGGCTTGGGGTTGTACTGTCTTGGCATTGCTGACTCCTTCTTGATTTAACGATAAGGTGTCCGTGGAAACGAGTCAAGTCCAACTCCAGTTGACAGCAGATTTACAAATACCATTTGCTCAGCAGTCATCGGATTAGATGTTGCGACGTTATCTATATGTGACATTTTTAAAACTGAGGGTCAACATGAACAAACTTAAACTTTTTTCGTTGCTATGTTTTGGCTCCATCACACTGAGCGGCTGCGTTATCGCACCGCCAGTCGTGCGGCCTGTGTATGTTCAACCGGCTGTTGTCCGCCCGGTTTTTGTAGCGCCACCTGGTGTGGTGTACATCGCGCCGACCTATGCAGTACCTGCACCGGGCTACCTATGGGGTTACCACGCGAATCAAGGCTGGGGCTGGCATCACCCGTCGTTAGGTTGGCACCAGGGCTGGCGTTGAGTGATCCAAATGTCAGGCACAGCTTCAACCGTTGCAGGCTTGAATGCCCCACCGTGCCAGGGCGTTGTCGTCTGTAACGCGTCCATCCACCCAGCGTGCCCCGTTGGGTGTTTGTACTTTTTTCCAAAATGGCGCTTGGGTTTTCAGGTGGTCCATCAAAAATTCGCAGGCCTTGAAGCTTTCACCCCGGTGAGTTGAAATTACTGCCACCAACACGACTTGGTCGAGTGGCTGGAGCAGCCCCACCCGATGCACAACGCGGGCACCCAAGATTTCAAAGCGTTTAAACGCACTGTCAGTAGTGGCCTTAATGGCTTTTTCAGTCATGCCGGAGTAATGCTCTAGCGCCATGCTGCTGACATTTTTCCCATCGTTGCAGTCACGCACGGTGTCGGCAAAAGTGCAAATCGCGCCGACCCGTTTGTCAGCCAGCCGCAGCGCCTGGATTTCGTCGTCGAGCTTGAAGTCATGCGCCTGAATAAAAACGCGAGCCGTCACGTCAGCCCCCCGCGACTGCAGGGAAAAAAAGCAACTTCGCAGCCTAGCGAAAGCAACGCGGCCTCATCGCTCATCACCTGTCCGAGTGCTATGCGCACGGCTCTGTCGCGCCCCAAGCAGGCATACGCAGAGCCGCATGCCAACAACTCATCGCGCAGGCCCGCAAGGGTGGTAGCGGCTGTTTCACGCTGCTCAACCGACAGGCCAATGGCTTCGCGTACCGACGCAAAATATTTCACGGTGATGTGCATATTGAAAACCTTCAGGATATCAATGAAGAAAATGGCATGAACTGCACCACATCGCCGCACGCAATCGTTCGACCCGGCGGGTTGTCAACCAAGCCATCGGCCCAGACGGCAGATGTCAAAACGCCAGAGCTTTGGTTGTCAAACAGGTTCAAACCGCCCGC
>JANXVP010000282.1 GCA_025351615.1 Ramlibacter sp.
GCGAACTGCAGCGCCCAAAGCGGAATCGACAGCGCGGCAAAGATGCTGGCCAGCAGGTAGAAGGGGCGAAACCCGAGTTGCCACAACGCAAAGCCCGGCGCTGCCGCTGCAGTGTGTCGTGGCTCGACGATCTGGATCAACTTTGTCATCGGGAAGCAGACCTGGAGGGGATTTTCAGTGCCTGCCGGTCCACGAACAGGATGGTACGAAGCTGTTTCCGGTTGCTGGCCAGGTCGGCCAGCGTGTAGCGGTCCAGCACAGAGTAGAAGGCGTCGACCGCCTCGCCCAGCACTCCGCGCAAGCGGCAGACCGGAGCGATGCAGCACTTGCTGTCGGCTTCGCCAAAGCATTCGGCGATCACCGACTCACCCTCGGTCTCGCGCACCACGCGGCCGACGGCGATCTGTTCCGGCGGCTTGCCCAGCGCAAGTCCGCCGCCCTTGCCCCGCACATTTGCCATCCACCCTCTGGTGCCCAGGAAATGCACGACCTTGGTCAGGTGGTGCTCCGAAACCCCGAAGGAGGTCGCGATTTCCGCGATCGTCGCCCGCCGGCCCGGCTCGGCTGCCAGGTAGATCAGCACCCTCAGGCTGTAGTCGGTGAAAGCGGTGAGTTTCATTCGGCGTGGTGCGTGGTGCGTTTTGCGTGTTGCGGATCCGCGCGTTCGCCTCAGGCGGCACCGGTCGCGAGGGTAACAGGGTCGGCGAGGCGATGCGCCGCCGGCCGGCGCAGGAGGCGCAGAGCGTAGGCGGCCAGCAGCAGTGTCCCGATCGCGAACAGGATGTCGCCTGGAACCCGCATCCAGACCAGGGTTTCCATGACCTTGGAATGGATGATCTCCGGAGAGCGTGCATACCACAGGCCCTTGCTGACGCTGGCCCAGGCCTGGTAGATGCCGGCCGGCAGCAGCGACAGGAAGACCATCATCGCCAGCCCGACATTTAAGCTCCAGAAGGCGGGCTTGAGCAGCTTGTCGGCGTGCAGATTGCGCGCATACAGGCCGCGCAGGCAGAACAGCATCAGGCCGATGCCCAGCATGCCGTACACGCCGAACAGCGCCGCGTGGCCATGGGCCGCCGTCATGTTGAGACCCTGCACGTAGTACAGCGAGGCCGGCGGGTTGATGGCGAAGCCGAGCAGGCCGGCCCCGAGGGTGTTCCAGAAGCCAACCGCCACGAAGCACATCACCGGCCATTTGTATGTCGCGAGCCATGGCATCGCGTTCGAGCGCCTCCAGGTCTGCAGGGCTTCCAGGCCGATCAGGGTCAGCGGCACGACCTCGAGCGCAGAGAACACGGCGCCGACGGCGATCACCGAGGTCGGCGTGCCGGTGAAGTAGAGGTGGTGCAGCGTTCCCAGGATGCCGCCGAACAGGAACACGATGGTCTCGGCGATGATCGCGCGGTTGGCGCTGGATGCGCGCACCAGCCCGAGCTTGGTGAAGATCAGTGCGACGACAGCGGTGGCGAACACTTCGAAGAAGCCTTCGACCCAGAGGTGGACCAGCCACCAGCGCCAGTACTCGACCATCGAGTAGTGCGTGTGCTGTCCCCAGGCCAGCGAAGTGGCGTAGAAGCCGCCGATGCAGGTGGCCGACAGGAACACCATCGCGACCAGGCCGCGCGTTTCCGAGGGCGTCTTCAGAGCCGGCCAGAGTGCGCGACCCAGCAGGAACACCCAGAACAGCAGTCCGACGAACAGCAGCACCTGCCAGATGCGGCCCATGCTGGTGTACTCGAGCCCCTGGTTGCCGACCCAGAAGCTGAAGTCGACACCGCGGTGCTGCAGCGTTCCGAGCCAGCCGGTGGCGGTGGAGCCGACCACGATTGCGATCAACGCCCAGAACAGCAGGTCGACGCCGGCCTTCTGCAGCTTCGGCTCTTTTCCCGACAGCAGCGGCGCGATGTACAGGCCGGTGGCCAGCCAGGCCGTGGCGATCCAGAAGATGCCCACCTGCGTGTGAACGGTCCGGCTCACCACATAGGGCAGCACCTGCGCCAGCGGCAAGCCGAAGAACGACGTCCCTTCGACGGCATAGTGCGCCGTGACGACTCCCATGCCGATCTGCAGCAGCATCAGCCCGATCACCGCGAAGAAGTACTTGCGCGTGGCTTTCATCGACGGCGTCGCGACGACGCCGAGCAGCGGGTCGGCGCGGGGTGGCTGCGCCTCGGGCTCGTGCCTGCTTGCGCCCTGCAGCC
>JANXVP010000382.1 GCA_025351615.1 Ramlibacter sp.
TGTCTGTAGGGGTGACGGGCTGCTGTCGAATCTCTGGGCGATCGCCGACCGGTATGGAGAGCGGGTCTGCGCTTACTGGCGAACTGCACGCACGCCGGCAACGCGCTTGGAGTCGTCCGCCCGGGCGACAGCCGGGGCATTGGTAACATGTTCGCTCCGGATCGCGTCGATCATTTCGTAGTCGCCGCCGTTGCGGATCGCCTGGTCGAGAACCGGCGATCCGGTCAGGGTGGCGACGGGGGTGCTTGCATCGCTCTCGGCCACGAAGTTGGCGCCGCCTGAGCAGGCCATCAGGGAAAGCAGCAGCGCTGCGCCGAAAGCATGGATGAGGGGGTTGGTGCGAAAGAGGTTTTTCATGACATTCCTAGTTAGTGAGGAGTTGGAATTTCGTTCTGCCCTGCCTGTGCCGAATCGCTATTCAAAGATCCCTGATCGTCTTGCGGTTTTTGCGAATCGCTGCTGCCGAAATGAATAGTGTCACAACTTGTTTCTTGTTTCAATAGTAATACTTGGTTACGTTTGAGAAACTCCTTGTAATGTGACTGATTTCACGGAAATTCCACAAACAGCCCTTGTTTCTGAGGTTTTTTGTGTGGCTTCGCTGGTTTTCTTCCCATCTCTGTGTGCAATTAATGTATCTTTGCGTTACTTAAGCACGCCAAAATGGACCCACAAACTGCCGAATTACCGATCTTGCGACTGGCGCTTGCTGGCTTTACGCCTGCCGAGCAGGAGATCATCGGAATCGCGGCAGCGCAGGCCAGCGAAGGCCTTTCCTGGCGTGTCTCCCCGTCGCTGAACGATGCCGACGCCCTGTTCATCAACGGACGTCGCGCCGCACCCTGGGAGGCAGGCGGCGTGCGCGTCAATCCCTCGGCTCCGGGCGTGCCAGCCGTTTGCATCGACCTCAATGACTGGCAGCGTCCGCTGGCTTTTTCAGTTCCCCTGGCGATTGCGGGACTGGCAGGCGGTGATTCGTTCGACCTGCTGAAGCCGCAAAGCGTTGTCACCGTGCTCAGGAAATTCGGTGGCTGGTTGCGCCCGATGGCGGTTCAGTTCTGGTTGGCCTCGCGGATCGTCAAGGAGCGGCTGGATCTTGCTTCCTCGGTCTATCACATCAGCGTCGATGGACGGCTGCAGGCTGTCGTGAGCCGTCGCAATGGCATCGGCGTGCTGCCGATCGCCGATCCATCGCGGCTGGCAAGCGCCGTCTGGGCCCGCCGGCCAGAGCTTGCCGACGAGATTCCGGGCCACTTCGTGCAGACCGGACTGGCCGAGGCACTGTGGCAGTACGCGATGCGCACCACCCGCGACTTGCTGCCGACGTATTTCCGGTCCGGACCGATCTACTGGTGCCGGGCGCCGCAGCTGCCCCAGCGGATGTTCAGGGACTCGCACCTCTTGATCGTGCGGGAACTGGCGCACGCCCCGGCAAGCTACGCGGACCTGGGCCGTCGCACCGGTCTTGTCGAATCCGTGCTGACGCGCGACCTGGCCGCCTTGCGCCTCGTCGGCGCGGTCACCCAGGACCGCAAACAGGCGCTGCGGTTCGCCGTGCAGCCGTCGGGCACGGCAAACCAAGGGAGCCATGCAGCGGGCTTTTTGCCCAATGGGACAGCCCTGAAACCCACGCAAAGAGGCACTGGCGTCCCCCTCGGCGACAAGACTGCGCCGGCGCCGCTGGCGCCGCAAAGCGCCTGACAGCGGCCTGGCCGCTTACAGCAGCATCGCGTCGTCTCGGCTGGAAAGGCGCACCAGGTGGCCAACATCGAGAATCAGGGCAACCGACCCATCTCCCATCACGGTGGCGCCTGCCAGGCCAGGCACCTTGCGGAAATTGGCTTCCAGGCTCTTGACGACGACCTGCTGCTGACCGACCAGTTCGTCCACCAGCAACGCGGCATCGCAGCCGTCGGTTTCGACGATCACCGCAATCCTGCCGCCCGTGGCAAGCGGTGTCTTTGGCGGGAACAGCCTGGCCAGGTGCAATACCGGAAGGTAATCGTCACGGACCCGCAGCGTGTCCCCCTGGCCCGGCAGCGTGTGGAGGTCCGCGAGATCGACGCTGCGGGATTCGACCACGCAAGCCAGTGGCAGGACGTAGGTCTCG
>JANXVP010000292.1 GCA_025351615.1 Ramlibacter sp.
TGCACTTCGTACAGCAGTTGTTCCTTGACGGTGCGCTCGTCCACCAGGCCGCCGGTGCGCAGCGCCTTGCTGACGATGCAACTGCCGTCGGCGGCGATCTCGGCGATCGGAAAGCCGACGTCGTCCAGGCCTGGCACGTCCTTCATGCCGGGGTCGGCGAAGTAGCCGCCCGTGACCTGGGCCCCGCATTCCAGCAGGTGGCCCGCCATGGTGGCGCCGGCGAGCTGGTCCCACTGGTCACGGCGCCAGCCGAAATGGGCGATGGCCGGTCCGAGCGTGAGCGAGGGATCTGCCACCCGGCCGGTCACGACGATCTGCGCCCCGGCGCGAATCGCGTCGGCGATCTCGAAGGCGCCCTGGTAGACGTTGGCGCAGACGAAGCGCTCGGCATCGAAGCTGCCCGCCAGGTGGTCCCGCACGATGGCGCGGCCGCCGGCATCGGACAGGTCGTCGCCGCGGACCACCGCGATCCGCGGAGCGGGCAGGCCCAGCTCTTTCGCCAGCTGGCCGATCAGCCGGGCCGCGCCGTCGGGGTTCGCGGCGCCGAAATTGCCCACGATGGTGATGCCGTGCGTGAGGCAGTCGGCCAGCACCGGACGCAGCTCCAGTTCCAGCAAGGGCTCATAGCCCAGTGCGGGATTGGCGCGGCGGGCCAGTTGCTGGGTGGCCAGCGTGCGCTCGGCCAGGTTCTCGAAGATCAGGGCGCAGGCGCCGCCCCGTTCGACCAGGGTGCGCACCACAGGTGCTCCCGCATCCACGCGGTCGCCCGAAAATCCGGCGCCGCAACCCACTGCCAGTGTCTCCATCGGGATTCCTTTGCGTCGACCCCGACTGTAAGCGCCTTCTCAGCGCCTTCACCCGAGCGCAGCGGTGCGTCGATAGCGGGCGCCAGGGTGACTCGCGGGCAGCCGGTCCTGGCCGGAGAATTTGCGGCGCAGTGTGCCTTGCGCGTAGCCGGTCTTGTAGGCGCCACGCTCCTGGAGCTGCGGCACCACCAGCGCGATGAAATCGTCGAAGCATTCGGGCACGACCGTGCGCGCCAGGTTGAAGCCGTCGACATCGGCTTGCTCGCTCCAGGCGATCAGCTTTTGGGCGACGCTCTTGGCCGAACCGACCCACGGCGCCTGGCGGCTGCCCATCACCATCTGTTCCAGCAGCTTGCGGCGCGTCCATTGCGGCCCGGCGGCGCGCGTCATTGCATCCACGTTGGAGACGATGGCCTGGCTGTTGCCGGTCTCGATCGGCTGGTCGATGTCGTACTTTGCGAAGTCGATGCCCATCGAAGCGGCGGCATGGACCAGCGCCGCTTCGGAGCTGGCGTAACGCTGGTACTCGGCAAACTTCTCGTGCGCGTCGGCGTCCGTGCGGCCGGTGACAATGGTCGCGCCGAGAAAGACCTTGATGTCGCTTGCGGCGCGTCCCTGTTGCACCGCCTGGCTGCGGATGCTGTCGACGAGCTTCTTCACGCCGGGTTGGCTTTGTCCGTTGAGGAAGACGCATTCGGCGTGCGTCGCCGCAAAGCGCGAACCCCGCGGCGACGAGCCGGCCTGGTAAAGCACCGGCGTGCGCTGCGGCGAGGGCTCGCTCAGGTGCATGGCATCGAGCTTGTACTGCTTGCCCGCGTGGTGCACGCGGTGCACCCGGGCCGGGTCGGCGTACACGCCGCGCGGGCGATCGCGCAGCACCGCGCCGTCTTCCCAGCTGCCTTCCCACAGCTGGTAGACCAGCTCCATGTATTCGTCGGCCAGGTCGTATCGGTCGTCGTGCGCGGTCTGGCCGGTGAGGCCGGCGGCGTGAGCCGCGCTGTCGAGGTAGCCGGTCACGATGTTCCAGCCGATGCGGCCGCCGGTCAGGTGGTCCAGCGTCGACATCCGGCGTGCAAACAGGAAGGGCGCTTCGTAGGTGAGGTTGGCCGTCACGCCGAAGCCGAGATGCTGCGTGACCGCCGCCATCGCCGGGATCAGCAGGGTCGGGTCGTTGACCGGGACCTGCACGGCGCCGCGCACCGCCGCGTCGGGACTGCCGCCCAGCACGTCGTAGACACCAACCACGTCGGCGAAGAAGATGCCGTCGAACAGGCCGGCTTCCAGCCGCTTCGCATAGTCGGTCCAATAGTGGATGTCGAGGTAGCGCGACGACTGGTCGCGCGGATGGGTCCACAGCCCCTGCTGGATGTGGCCGACGCAGTTCATGTCGAACGCGTTGATGCGGATTTCACGGGGCATGGGGCGATCCGGTTGTTTGGCGTGCATCTTAGTAGGGGCCGACAGGCCTGCGTGGATCCCGGCCTCCGAGCCGGTATCCACGCCTCGCGGACGCGAATGACAGACAATCGGTTCACCATGCTCCAGCTCTACTACCACCCCTCGCCCAACCCGCTCAAGATCGCCCTGTTTCTCGAGGAGGCGGGCCTGCCATACGCGTTGATGCCGATCGACACCCGCAAGGGCGAGCAGCATTCGGCGGCGTTCAAGGCCATCAACCCGAATGCCAAGACGCCGGCGCTGGTCGATGGCGATGCCACGGTGTTCGACAGCACCGCCATCCTGCTGTACCTGGCGCAAAAGACCGGCCAGTTCCTGCCTGCCGACACCCCGGCGATGCGCGCGCAGATGCTGTCCTGGATGATGTTCGTCGCCACCGGCATCGGTCCCTACTGCGGGCAGGCGGTGCACTTCAAGTTCTTCGCGCCCGATCCGAAGGAGTACGCGGTGAACCGCTACACCTTCGAAGCCGAGCGGCACTGGAAGCTGATCGACGACCACCTGGCCGGCAAGCAATGGATGGTCGGCGACAGCTACGGCATCGTCGACATGGCCGTCTGGGGCTGGGCCCGGATGATCCCGCGTTTCCTCGGGCCGGAAGGCTTCGCCACGCTGCCGAACGTCAAGCGGCACCTCGACGCGATCAATGCCCGTCCCGCTGCGCAGCGGGCCGAGGCGCTGAAGGACCGCTTCACCTTCAAGCAGGAGGTCGACGAGGACGCGCGCAAGGCCCTGTTCCCGCAGAACGCGCGGCTGGCTGCCCGCTGAAGCCGGCATGGACGCGTGAGGTGAACGTGGTTCCGCGTCGCATCCTCCCGGTGGTCGTGCTGTCGCAGTTCGCCGGCACGTCCCTGTGGTTCGCGGTCAATGCGGTGATGCCCGACCTGCAGCAGGCTTGGGGGCTGCCGGCGGCTGCCGTCGGGCCGCTGACATCGGCGGTGCAACTCGGCTTCGTCGCCGGCACACTGGTGTTCGCGCTGCTGATGGTGGCCGATCGCTTCCCGCCGCGCTCTGTGTTCCTGGTGTGCTCGCTGTTCGGCGCCGCCGCCAACGCTGCGATGCTGCTGACCGATGGCCGCCTTGCCGCGTTGCTTGCGCTTCGTTTTGCCGTCGGGTTTCTGTTGGCCGGCATCTACCCGGTCGGCATGAAAATCGCCGCCATGTGGTACCGCGAGCGGCTGGGCGCGGTGCTCGGCGTGCTGATCGGCGCGCTGGTGCTGGGCACGGCTTTGCCGCACGGCCTGCGTGCGCTGGCCGGCAGCGGCGCCGTCGGCAATGTTCCCTGGCAGGCGGTCGTGCTGGCCGTTTCCGCATTGGCGGTGCTCGGCGGACTCGCGACTTTCCTGCTGGTGCCGCATCGATCGCCGGCAGCCGGCGCCGCACGCATCACGCCCCGCGCGCTGGGGCTGATCTGGTCCGACCGCAAGCTGCGGGCGTCGGTGTTCGGCTATTTCGGCCACATGTGGGAGCTGTACGCATTCATCGTGCTGGTGCCGTTGATAGTTGCCACGCGCGTGGCTGGCGGCGCTGCGGTCAGCGCGGCCTCGTTCTGGGCCATCGCAGCCGGATTCGTGGGTTGTGTCGGCGGCGGATGGGCAGCGCGGCAGGTCGGCAGCGCCCGGGTCGCACAGGTCCAGCTGGCCACCAGTGCCGCGTGCTGTCTCGCCGCACCCCTGCTGCTGGCGGCGCCGCTGCCGCTGTTCTTCGGCTGGTTGCTGCTCTGGGGCGCGACAGTGGCCGGCGACTCGCCGCAGTTCTCCACGCTGACCGCAAAGAACGCGCCGGCGGCGGTGGTGGGCAGTGTGCTCACCTTCACGAACTGCATCGGCTTCGCGATCTCGGTCGTGAGCATCCAGCTGTTCGTTGCCGCGGCCCAGGCCTGGCCGCTGGCACGGGTGCTGCCGTGGCTGGCCGCCGGCCCGGCGATCGGCCTGTGGATGATGCGTTCGCTGCTGCGCCGGCGCATCGGGTAGCGGCCGGTGCCTATGGATATCCCTGCTCGCCTGGCAGCCCACACTGCCCATAATGAGCCAGCCGCTTCCAGGCATCCCATCCCTATTCGAGAGCGAGACTGCATGTCCTTCCAGCCTTCATCGGCATCGAGCGCCCGCCGTGCAGCCCTGCATCTTGGCCTGCTGGCCCTGTTCGCGGGCCTGGCTGCGGCACCCGCAGTTGCTGCAGCCGCCTATCCCGACAAGCCGATCCGGCTGATCGTGCCGTTCCCGCCGGGCGGCGCCACAGACGTGATCGGCCGGGTGATGGCGCAGCGGCTGACGGGCGTTCTGGGTCAGACCGTCATCGTCGACAACCGCAGCGGTGCGAGCGGCAATATCGGCGCCGACGCTGTCGCCAAGGCAGCGCCG
>JANXVP010000478.1 GCA_025351615.1 Ramlibacter sp.
GCTCGAATCCTTCGTGTCCGTTGCCACCCGGGGCAGCCTGACGGCGGCGGCCAAGGCCGAAGGCGTGGCCCCCGCCATCATGGGGCGCCGGCTCGATGCACTGGAGGAACGCCTCGGCGTCAAGCTGCTGCTGCGGACGACGCGCCGGATTTCGCTCACCCACGAGGGCAGCGCCTTCCTGGAGGACTGCCAGCGGCTGCTGGCCGACATTGCCAATGCCGAAGCCAGCGTCAGTGCCGGCGGCGTCAAGGCCAGCGGCCATCTGCGCATCACGGCGCCAGCAGGCTTCGGCCGCCGGCACGTCGCGCCCCTGGTGCCACGCTTTCGCGAACTGCACGGCGACGTGACGATCTCCCTGAACCTGAGCGACCGCGTCGTCGATCTCGGCGGCGAGGGCTTTGACTGTGCGGTGCGGGTCGGCGACCTGCCGGACTCCTCGCTGGTCAGCGTCCGGCTGGCCGACAACCGGCGCCTGTGCGTGGCCACGCCCGGCTACCTGGCACAGCACGGAACGCCCCGGCATCCGAACGAGCTGCTGCGGTTTGCCTGCCTGACGCTGTCGAGCGACGCGTCGCAGACGCGGGGCTGGGCCTTTCGCGTGCCCAAGGGAGCGGCCGATGAAGTCGTCCACCTCAAGCCGGGCGGACCGCTGGACTGTTCCGACGGCCAGGTGCTGCACGACTGGTGCCTGGGCGGCTGGGGCATCGCCTGGCGCAGCACCTGGGAAGTCGAGAGCGAAGTGGCGGCCGGTCGGCTGGTCGAGGTGCTGGCCGACTTCGCGGCCCCGGCCAATGGCATCTATGCCGTGTTTCCGCAACCCAAGCACCTGCCGTTGCGGGTGCGGCTATGGATCGATTTTCTCAAGCACAGCTACGCCCGGCCGGATTTCTGGGCCACGGCTGCGTCGCCAAGCGCGAGCTGAAAAAAAGCCCCGCCGGAGCGAGGCTGGTGAGGCTGCCGCGAAGCTTTACTTCTTCAGGCAGCCGCTCATGAACTTCTTGCGTTCGTCGCCCTTCATGCCCTTGGCGTCGACGTTACAGGTCTTCATCTTGGTCTGCTGCGTCGGCTGGGCGTCGGCGGACAGGCATTCCTTCATGAAAGTTTTGCGCGCATCGCCCTTCTTGCCGGTGGCGTCCTTGTTGCAGGTGGTCATCTTGTTCTGCTGCGGCGTCTTGGCGTCGCTGCCGGCCATCGGCGCGCCGACGTGGCTGGCGGCAAAGGCGCCCCCCGTGGACAGGGCAAGGCCAAGCGCCAGCGTGGAAAGAAACTTGTTCATGGGATTTCCTCGGTTCGGTTAAATCCGGATCGGATTCCAACCTATAACGGCGCACCCCGCCCGGCCGATGACGGCCGCCGGCCTGCCGCACGCCGGCGCACCGATTTGTCCCACAAAGAGAGGACAGCGGCATTGAAGTCCACTGGATTTTCCAGGTGGGATCCATGGCCGGCGTTGCCGATCACAGCCTGGGCCGCGGCAGGAAGTGCGCGCGCGAGTTCCTCCATGACGCAAAGATGCAGCCCGCCGCAGCGCCGCGCCCCAGCGCATCGCTCGGGCGGCATGGAGTCGACCCCGAAGGTCCGCCTGTTCCTTGACTTCGTTGCCGGACTGCTGGCTCCTTATGCCGAGTCCTCGCGGCCGCCCGTCCGGCGCGGCAAGGCCGTACGGGCCGGCCCGTAAAATCGGGCGATGCTGCTCGTCAAACAAGAATTACTCGTCGCCCTGGCTGCGGAGCTGGTGAAGCTGTCGCCTGGCGACGGCGTCAGGGCCGCTTTCGAGTCGCCCAAGGTCGCGTCGCATGGCGACCTGGCCTGCACGGCCGCGATGCAGCTGGCCAAACCCCTCGCTCTGAACCCGCGCCATGTGGCCGAGCGCCTGCGTACCGGCTTGCTGGAAACGCCTGCGTTCCGCAACTGGGTCGAAGCGATCGACATTGCCGGTCCCGGTTTCATCAACATCAAGCTCAAGCCGCAGGCCAAGCAGCAGGTCGTGCACGAGGTGCTTGCAGCCGGCGAGGCCTTTGGCACCCAGCCATCCAACGGGCAGCGGGTGCTGGTCGAATTTGTTTCGGCCAACCCCACGGGCCCGCTGCACGTGGGCCATGGCCGCCAGGCGGCGCTGGGCGACGCGATCTGCAACCTGTATGCGACCCAGGGCTGGAACGTCTGGCGCGAGTTCTATTACAACGACGCCGGCGTGCAGATCGCGACGCTCGCCACCTCGACCCAGCTGCGCGCCAGGGGCCTCAAACCTGGAGATGCCGGCTGGCCGGAAGCCGCCTACAACGGCGACTACATCGCGGAGATCGCGGCTGACTTTTTGGCGCAGAAGACGGTGCGGTCCGACGACCGCGAGTTCACCGCCAGCGGCGACGTGAATGACCTCGACTCGATCCGGCAGTTCGCGGTCGCCTACCTGCGGCACGAGCAGGACCTCGACCTCCAGGCGTTTTCGGTCAGGTTCGACAACTATTACCTCGAGTCCAGCCTCTACACCAGCGGCAAGGTGGACGCGACCGTCAAGCGGCTGCAACAGGCGGGCAAGACCTACGAGCAGGACGGCGCGCTCTGGCTGAAGTCGACCGACTACGGCGACGACAAGGACCGCGTGATGCGCAAGTCCGACGGCAGCTACACCTACTTCGTGCCGGACGTGGCGTACCACATCGCCAAGTGGGAGCGCGGCTTCGGCAAGGTAGTCAACATCCAGGGCACCGACCACCACGGCACCATCGCACGGGTGCGTGCGGGACTGCAGGCAGTCGACGTCGGCATTCCGCCGGGCTATCCCGACTACGTGCTGCACACGATGGTGCGCGTGACGCGCGGCGGCGAGGAAGTGAAGATCTCCAAACGCGCCGGCAGCTACGTCACGCTGCGCGACCTGGTCGAGTGGACCAGCAAGGATGCGGTGCGCTTCTTCCTGCTGTCACGCAAGCCCGACACCGAATACATTTTCGACATCGACCTGGCGCTGGCACAGAACAACGACAACCCGGTCTACTACGTGCAGTACGCCCATGCGCGCATCTGCTCCGTGCTGTCCGCATGGGGCGGCGACGCGGCATCGCTGGCCGGCGTCGACCTCACGCCGTTGCAAAGCCCGCAGGCGATGAACCTGATGTTGTTGCTGGCGCGCTATCCGCAGATGCTGACCGCCGCGGCGCAGGACTTCGCGCCCCACGACGTGACCTTCTACCTGCGGGAGCTGGCCGCTTCGTACCACAGCTACTATGATGCCGAGCGCATCCTAGTCGACGACGAAGCCGTGAAAAAAGCGCGGCTCGCGCTGGTCGCCGCGACCGCCCGGGTGTTGCACAATGGCCTGCAGGTTCTCGGTGTGAACGCACCCCAAAAAATGTGAAACAGACGACGATGAATCATCAACGCGGCTCCGTCATCCTGGGCATCATCATCGGGGTGGTGCTCGGACTCGGCGTTGCACTGGCGGTGGCGGTGTACGTCACCAAGGTGCCGGTGCCGTTCCTGAACAAGGGCGGCGGCCGCACCGCCGAACAGGATGCTGCCGAATCGCGCAAGAATCGCGACTGGGACCCGAATGCGCCGCTGTACGGCAAAAATCCGGCCAAGGCGCTGCCGCCGGCGCCGGGCCTCATCGCGCCGGCGCCCGGTCTGGTCGTACCGGCG
>JANXVP010000482.1 GCA_025351615.1 Ramlibacter sp.
CGGCGCTGCGCCCAGGAAAGCGGATCGCGAAATCGACCCGCTGGTTGCTGCGCGGCTTGGTCTCCACCTGCTTGGCGTATTGCTCGGTCGTCAGCACCTGTTCGAGCAGCGCCTCGAGCTGCACTTCACCGAACATGCCGCGCGATTTCACGTTGGTCAGCACCCGCTGCAGGTCGCCCACGCCCTGTGCCAGGGTCTGCATCTCGCCCAGGCCCTTGTGCACCTGCTCCAGCCGGTCGGCGACCTGCTTGAAGCTGTCGCCCAGGCGCCGGTCCAGGGTGGTCTGCAGTTTCTCGTCGACGGTCTTGCGCATCTCGTCGAGCTTGGCCGCGTTGGTCTGCTGCAGCTGCTGCAACTGCGCGTCCAGCGTCGCCCGGACCTCGCCCAGCCGCCGCGCGTTCGACTCGCCCAGGTTCTGCAACTGCGCCGACAGTGTGTCGGACAGCGACTTCTGCAGGATTGTGAGCTGCTGCCCGAAAGCGTCGATCTGGGTGTTCTGGGTGCGCGTCGCCTCGGCGCCCTGCTTGACCAGCGCGTCCTGGAAGGTCGCGAGGGTGTGCGTGAGTTCCTGGCGAGCGCCGCGCGACGATTCGCTGATCTCGCGCCGCAGCTCGCGCTCCATGCGCTCGCCGGCGGCCATCAGCTCCACGCGCCCGCTGTCGCTGGCGACCGGTGGCTTGCGCACCAACAGGATGAAAAGCAGGACGAGGGCGGCAACGGCCAGCGCGATGAGGATCCAGAGTTCCAAGACAGCCTTACCTGGTCAGCACTTCGGGGTTCAGCGGCGTCAGCGGCTTGCCGTTCACCAGGAAACCGATCAGGTTGTCGGCGGCCAGATTGGCCATGGCCAGCCGGGTCGCAATGGTGGAGCTCGCGATATGGGGCGTGAGAACCACGTTGGGCACGGTGAGCAGCGCGGGATTGAGCTTGGGCTCGCCTTCATAGACATCCAGGCCGGCGCCGGCGATCTTGCGCTCGCGCAACGCCGCCGCCAGTGCGGCGTCGTCGACGATGCCGCCGCGGGCGATGTTGATCAGGTTCGCGGTGGGCTTCATCAACGCGATTTCCCGGGCGCCGATGGTGTGGTGCGACGCCGGAGAATAGGGAAGAACGAGCACCACGTGGTCGGCGGTCCGCAGCAGGTCTTCCTTGCCCACGTAACGGGCCTTGCAGGCGGCCTCCAGGTCCGGGGCCAGGCGCGACCGGTTGTGGTAGATCACGTTCATGCCGAACCCGTGGGCGCCGCGCCGCGCGATGCCCTGGCCGATGCGGCCCATGCCCAGGATGCCCAGGGTGGAGCCATGCACATCGGTTCCCGCGAACATGTCGAAGCTCCAACGGTCCCACTTGCCCGCGCGCAGGTAATGCTCGCTCTCGGTGACACGGCGGGCCGTGGCCATCAGCAGCGCAAAGCCGAAATCAGCCGTGGTCTCGGTCAGCACGTCAGGGGCGTTGGTGGCGAGCACGCCGCGCGCGGTCATCGCGTCGACGTCGAAGTTGTTGTAGCCCACCGCCATGTTGGCGCAGATCTTCAGCAACGGCGCAGCGGCCAGCAGCTCGGCGTCGATGCGCTCGCCGCCGGTGGTGAAGGCCCCGGCCTTGTCCCTGAGTTTCTCGGCGAACTGCAGTTTCGACCAGGACGCGTCCGCCTGGTTGGACTCCACCTCGAAGTGCTCTTCGAGCCTGGCAATGGTGGCTGGGAAAATGGCCCTGGCGACCAGGATTTTGGGCTTGTTCATGGGGGTTCGGGCCGGAGACCGGCGCGTATCGGGTTGTGGTTTAAATCCAGTGGAATGGTAGCGCCATGCGCTGCCAGCGACCGCGAAGCCGGCGCGTCGGGATGCCAGCCGGACACCGCGAGCAGCACCAGGAAACCGGCTACGTACGCCAGCGCGACGTGCCAGCCCCCCTTGAGCCAGGCGCCGACCGACCGCGCCTGCGGATACATGGTGGACAGCGCCCCGCCCGCGGAGGACCCGAACCAGAGCATCGATCCGCCGAAGCCGACGGCGTAGGCAGCGATCACCGCCAAGCCCGTCAACGCGACCCGAAGCGTGTGACGGTGGTACAGCGCGACGCCCAGCAGGGTCAGGGCGAAGAGGAAGAAATCGATCGGAATCCCTCCGAAGGCCATGCCTGCCTGATGCGGTGCACTTGTCATGTGGTCCTGCTGCAGATTATGCGGCGTGCTCTGGCGAATTGCCCTGGCGGGATGCTGTGGCGGGCTACGCCGCTGCTGTTGCATGCATGACCAGCGGATCCTTCGGCTTGTAGGCACGTGCCTACGGCCCCGCAACGGCGTGTCCTACTTTTGCGTGCATGAGCCAGGACTAGGGTAAGCGCACGCCTGGCGGCGGCAGACCCTGCCCACGGAGGCGCACTTAAAGGAAACCAACCCTATGACCAACGATCGTATCGAAGGCAACTGGAAACAGCTCAAGGGCAAGATCAAGGAGCAATGGGGCAAGCTCACCGACGACGACCTCGACGTCATCGCCGGCAAGCGCGACCAGTTGCTGGGACGAATCCAGGAGCGCCATGGCATTGCCAGGCATGAGGCCGAACAGCAGGTGAGTCATTTCGAGCAGCGTAACCCGACCTTCATCTTCGAAAAATCGCAATGAGCTGCAAGCGCGCGGCGATCCGGCACCGGTCGCTTGCCTTCGCGTTGATCGCTGGTTGCGCGGTTGGCGGCGCCGCCGGCGCGATGACAAAAAACGAATACCGCGTCGAGCGCGACAAGGAGCAGGCTGCATACAAGAGCGCTTGGGCCAGTTGCAAGGCGCTGACCGGAAACGCCAGGGATGTCTGCAAGGTCGAGGCCAAGGGCAACTACCAGGTCGCCAAGGCTGAGCTCGATGCGCAATTGCGGCCCACGCCAAAGCGCGACGACAAGGTCAAGACTGAGAAAGCCGTGGCCGCGTACAAGCTCGCCAGCGAAAAGTGCGACGACCTCAAAGCCAACGCCAAGGACGTCTGCCGCAAAGACGCCAAGGCGAATTACGTGGCGGCAGCCGGCGAAGCGAAGCTCAGCCGGGCCTCGGTCGACCAGGGTGTGAATTCGCGCAAGGCCGTCAAGGAACGCAAGGATGTCCGCGAAGACACCAGCAATGCGCTGTTTGCCGCGGCAAAAGAACGCTGCGACCCGCTGTCGGGAAGCGCGAAGTCCGCTTGCATCGCCGACGCGAAGAAAAAGTTCGGCAAGCCGTAAAGTCTCCCTGCGCCGGCGGCGGCCCTCACGCTAATCGAGCCATCGGGTGAACCCCGCGACAGGTTCCCGCGGCGTATGGAAGCTGTTCACAAGCGCGGACTCGTCGGCGTAGCCCATCGACATGCCGCACACCAGCATTTCGTCCGCTCCGGCGCCGATACGCGGTAAGACGAGTCTGGCGTAACCGTTCCATGCCGCCTGCGGACAGGTGTGGAGCCCCCTCGCGCGAGCCGCGACCATGATGCTCTGCAGGAACATGCCGTAGTCCACCAGTGAGCCGCGTTCGAGCACCCGGTCGATGGTGAACATCAATCCCAGCGGGGCGTCGAAGAAGCGAAAGTTGCGCTGGTGCTGCGCATGCATCTTGTCCTTGTCGGCTTTGGTGATCCCGAGCAGGCCGTACAGGCTCCAGCCGTTCTCGCGCCGGCGGTCGATATACGGGCTGACCCACTTGCGCGGGTAGTAGTCGTACTCCTCCCTGTAATCCGCGGCCAGCAGCGGATTGGCGTAGATCGCGTCGTGGGCGGCGCACACTTCACCGGACACCGCCGCCAGGGTGGCGCCCTGCAGCACGTAGACCTTCCACGGCTGGGTATTGGTGCCCGACGGCGCGCGGCGCGCGACCTCCAGGATGGCCTCGATCGTTTGGCGAGGCACCGGCTTCGGCAGGAACGCCCGGGCGGCGAAACGGCTCTCGATGGCGGCGTCGACGCTCGCGCAATCCTCGACCACGGTGCTGACTTGGGTTGGGGTCACTGCAGTCCTTCCAGGACGGTTTTCAACTGGAGCGGGAGATCCACCGGCCGGCGCGTCGCCCGGTCGACGTAGACGTGAATGAAATGACCTTGGGCGGCTGTCATCGCCGCGCCTTGAACAAACAGGCCGACCTCGTAGCGCCCGCTCGAGCGGCCGATGCGGGCCACCCGCAACCCGGATTCCACGGTTTGCGGAAATTCCACCGAAGCAAAGTAGTTGCACTGTGTTTCGATCACCAGGCCGATGATTTCGCCGTGCTGGATGTCGAGCGCGCCCTGCTCGATCAGGTGGGCGTTGACCGCGGTGTCGAACCAACTGTAATAGACGGCGTTGTTGACGTGTCCATAGGCGTCGTTGTCCATCCATCGCGTGGTGATGGTGCGGAAAGCCCGGTAAGCGCTGCGCGGTTCGGGCTGGGGCTTGCTGTCGGGCGTATCGGTCATCGCGGCTGATTCTGCCAGCGGCGCCAGTACTGCGCCGCGACCCCGAAGGTGTTGATCTGTGCCTGCACCGTGTCCTCGATCCGCAACCCGTAGCCGCCGGCCATCGCGAAGGCCAGCGGAATGCGGCGCTGGAAGGCCCAGTCGAAGACGCGGCGGTCGCGCGCCTCCAGACCGTCCCAGCTGAGTTTGAGGCGCCCGAGACGATCGCCCTCGTGGGGGTCGGCGCCGGCCAGGTAGATCACCAGCCCGGGCTCGAAGCGGCGCTCGAGTTCAGCCAGCGCGAGCTCGAGGGCCTGCAGGTATTCCTCGTCGCGGCAACCGTCCGGCAACTCGACGTCGAGATCGCTGGCTTCCTTGCGGAAGGGAAAATTCTTCTGGCCGTGCATCGACAGCGTGAACACGGTGGAGTCGCCCTGAAAGATCCTCGCGGTGCCGTTGCCCTGGTGCACGTCCAGGTCGACCAGCGCCACCTTCAACGGCGCCGGGCCCGAGCGTCCCCATTCCGCCTGCATCAGGCGCGCAGCGACCGCGGCGTCATTGAAGACGCAGAAGCCCCCGCCCTTGCCGGCGTATGCATGGTGCGTGCCGCCGGCGATGTTCGCTGCCACGCCCTCGTTGAAGGCCGCCCGGCAGGCTGCAACGGTCGCGCCGACCGAGCGCCGCGCACGGTCGCCCATCGCCTCGCTCCAGGGAAAGCCGATCTCACGCATCGCCTGGTCAGTAACTGAACCACTGCCGATCGCCTCGATGTAGGCCGGAGTGTGGGCCAGGGCGAGTTCGCCGTCACTGGCTGGCTCGGCCTGCAGCAGCCGCACCTCCGGCCGCTCCAGCGCCAGGCGATCCCGCAGCAACTGGTACTTGGCCATGGGAAAGCGATGGCCTGCCGGGAGCGCGAGCACAAACTGGGTGGCGTAGAACACCTGCATCGGCCGATTGTGTCCGGCGCCGGGAAACCGGTTTCTAGGCAGTCCCTTCTAGAATGGTGCAACGCAGCAAAAAGGGCTTGCACTGGCTGGCGAGCTGCCTATAATTCAACCCATGCTGCACTGCAACATAAACCAGGCCCCGGGGGCCGGTTCAGGGCAGATGCTAATGATTACCCACCCTTTAGGAGAATTGAATATGTTGACCCCTGAACAAGTTATGGCCGCCCAAAAGGCATCCGTCGAAACCCTCTTCGGCCTGACCACCAAGGCTTTCGAAGGCGTTGAAAAGCTGGTCGAGCTG
>JANXVP010000539.1 GCA_025351615.1 Ramlibacter sp.
CGACCACTTGGCCGATCTCCGCTGTATTGGCGACGTGGGTGCCACCGCAAGGCTGGTAGTCGATCAGATCGCCTTCGCCGATCCGGATGGTCCTGATCCGGCCGGTGCCGCGGGGCGGCTGCACCGACATGCTCTTGACCAGCGCCGGGTTCGCCTCCAGTTCTTCATCGCTGATCGAACCGACGCTGACCGCGTGTGCCGCTGCCACCAGGCGCGCGATGCCCGCAGTCAATGCATCCTTGTCCAGCGGGTCGGTCATGTTGAAGTCCAGCCGCGCATAGTCGGCCGTGATCGAACACCCATTGACCAGTTGCGGCACCAGATGGCAAAGCAGGTGCGTCGTGGTGTGGAAGCGCATCAGCCGGTGCCGCCGCTGCCAGTCCACCCGCGCCGTCACGACGTCGCCCAGCCGCAGGTTTGCAAGCCTGGCCTCGGCGCCCGCAGCCGGCTGGTGGCAGATGGAGCCGGTGAACCGGCCTTGCGCGTCCTTGCCCTTGCGGGTGTCCGCGATCGCCAGCTCGCTACCGTCGGCAAGCGCCAGTATGCCGCTGTCGCCGGCCTGGCCGCCTCCCAGGGGATAGAACACGGTCTGGTCAAGCTCGATGCCCTGCTCGCCAATGGCCAGGACGGTGGAGCGGCATTCCCTCAAATAGGCGTCCTGGCGGAAAAGCTCGTGGGTCATGCGCCATTTTCGCGGTTTATGCCTACAGACGCCGCGCCGGCCGGATCACAGACTTCAAGGCTATGAAAATGCCTCGTTCCGTTTCTCTGTTGCCGTTGGTGCTGGCCGGCCTTGGCGCCTGCGGTACCGTCGCCGTTTCGGCTCCCAACGCAGGCATCGGGCCCAGCCCGGCCCTGCCACCGCCGCAGAAGTCCCTGGTGCCGACCGTGCACATCGCCAAGGCCATCGGCTGGCCGGCGCATGTCCGGCCGACGCCTGCACCGGGCTTCACGGTCGCATCGTTTGCCGCCGAGCTGGACCATCCACGCTGGCTGTACGTGCTGCCCAATGGCGACGTGCTGGTCGCCGAGAGCAATGCTCCACCCAAGCCGGAAGACGGCAAGGGCGTCAGGGGCACGGTGATGAAGCTGGTGATGAAGCGCGCCGGCGCCGGAGTGCCCAGCGCCAACCGCATCACGCTGCTGCGCGACGCCAACGGCGATGGCGTGGCCGAAGTGCGCAGTGTTTTCCTAACCGGTCTCAATTCGCCCATCGGCATGGCGCTGGTGGGCAATGA
This sequence comes from Ramlibacter sp., assembly GCA_025351615.1. Lineage (GTDB taxonomy): Bacteria > Pseudomonadota > Gammaproteobacteria > Burkholderiales > Burkholderiaceae_C > Ramlibacter. The sequence continues at coordinate 1,239 of JANXVP010000539.1, forward strand.
ATTGTTCATTGCCAACTCCGACGCCATCGTCAAGGTGCCCTATGTCACTGGTCAGACCAGGATTACCGCAGTTCCGGTCAAAGTGACGGACTTGCCCGCCGGGCCAATCAACCACCACTGGACCAAGAACATCATCGCCAGCGCCGATGGCAGCAAGCTGTATGCGACAGTGGGTTCGAACAGCAACGTGGGCGAAAACGGCATCGCCGCCGAAGAGGGCCGTGCCGCCATCTGGGAAGTGGACCGCGTGACCGGCGCCAAGCGCCTGTTCGCCACCGGCTTGCGCAATCCGAACGGCATGGGATGGGAACCGGAAAGCAAGCTGCTGTGGACGGTGGCCAACGAGCGGGACGAACTCGGCGACGACCTGGTGCCGGACTACCTGACCTCGGTGAAAGACGGTGCGTTCTACGGCTGGCCGTGGAGCTACTACGGCCAGAACGTCGACGTGCGCGTCGTGCCGGTGCGGGTGGACATGGTGAGCAAGGCGGTAGCGCCCGACTACGGGCTCGGCTCGCACGTCGCTGCGCTGGGACTGGCGTTCTCGGATTCGCGCATGCCAGCCAACTATGCAAGCGGCGCCTTCATCGGCGAACACGGCTCCTGGAACCGCAAGCCGCGCAGCGGCTACAAGGTGGTGTTCGTCCCGTTTTCTGGCGGCAAACCAGCCAGCGAGCCAGTGGACTTTTTGACCGGGTTCATCAGCCCCGAGGGCGAAGCCTATGGCCGTCCGGTGGGCGTTGCGCTGGACACCAAGGGCGCTTTGCTGGTCGCCGACGACGTCGGCAACACCATCTGGCGGATCTCTCCGCTGGCGGCGAAATAGCTTCTGGTCAGCCTGGAAGCGGCAGCGCCGTCTTGTACCGGACCTGCTTGAGCGCGAAGCTGGAGCGGATTTTTTCGATCCCCGGGATTGGCGTCAGCTGGTTGAGGATGAAGCGTTCCAGCGCTGCGATGTCGGCCAGGGCGACCCGGATCAGGTAGTCGCTGTCGCCGGTCATCAGGTAGCACTCCATGACTTCGTCGTGTTCGGCGATGCGCCGCTCGAATTCCGCCAATGAGTCCCGGCTCTGTTCCTTCAGGCTGATCGAGATGAAGACGTTCAGCCCCAAGCCCAGCGCGCGGGCGCTGGTGAGTGCAACGTAGCGATCGATGACGCCCGCGCTCTCCAGCGCCTTGACCCGCATCAGGCACGGCGATGGCGACAGGTGCACCCGTCTGGCGAGCTCCACGTTGGTCAGGGAGCTG
>JANXVP010000576.1 GCA_025351615.1 Ramlibacter sp.
ATCACCAGCGTCAGCAACTCAGGCCTCGGCACGGGAGAAAAAGGCCAGCACCGACCGGACCACCTGTTCGACGTCTTCGTCGGGCATTCCCGGATAGCAAGGCAGCGACATGGCGGTGGCACATGCCTCCTCGCTCACGGGCAGGAACGTGCCTGCGTAACAAGCAGCGACGGCAGGCTGCCGTATATCCACGATCGGGTAGTGCACGTCTGTCGCCACTCCCGATTCGGCCAGATAAGCCCGAAGCGACTCCCGTTTGGGAGTGCGGATGACATACAGGTGCGCCACGAAATCCGCCGCCACGGACGCCGGCAGGCGCAGCGGCAGCCCGGCGAAGGCGCTGTTGTACCGGGCTGCAATCGCCCGGCGCCACGCGTTGTGCCGCTCGAGCAAGGGGAGCTTTTCACGCAGCACCGCTGCCTGCATTTCATCGAGCCGGCTGTTGCACCCGCCCAGCAGCGACACCTCGTATTTCTTCGACCAGCCGTACTGCCGCAAGCCCTTCAATCGGGTGGCGAGTGCGTCGCTGGCCGTCAGCACTGCGCCCCCATCGCCCAATGCACCGAGATTCTTGGTCGGGTAAAAGCTGAAACAGGAGAGATCGCCGAAGCAACCAGCCCGCCGGCCATTGCGGCTTGCGCCGTGACTTTGCGCGCAGTCCTCGATCAGCGGAACACCCGCGCTCCGGCAGAGTTCGACCAGGCGTTCGATCGGCGCCAGTTGCCCGTACAAGTGGGTCGCGATGACGGCCGCGGGCTTGTCCCGCAGTGCCTGCGCCAGCGCTTCTGGCGACATCGTCAGGGTGTGCTCATCGACATCGACATACAGCGGCACACCCCCGGCAAGATGAACGGCAGTGGCGCTGTAAAACCCGGCATTGGCAACGCAGGCCACTTTATCGCCCGGCTGCAGGTTCAGCGCCCGCAGGGCAAGTTCCAGCGCGTCGGTGCCGTTCGCCACGGAAACGCAATGGGTCACTCCGGTGTAACTCGCAAATTCGGATTCGAACTTTGCCACTTCATTACCCATGACAAAACTGTTGCTCGCCAGCACGCGGCTCACAGCCCCCGCGAGATCGACGCCCTGGTTGACCAGCGCTGCGGAAAAAAGCGGAATTTTTCGCGGGTTAATTTCCATGGGCTCACATTCCATTGCATCCACCCTACTTCAGCAACCGAAGCAGATATTGGCCGTAGCTGGTCTTGGCCAGGGGTTGTGCCAGACGCTCGAGCTGTTCTGAAGGGATGAACCCCTGGCGCCACGCGATTTCCTCGGGGCAACCGATCTTCAGGCCCTGCCGATGCTCCAGCGTCGCGATGAACTGGCTCGCCTCCAGCAGGCTCTCGTGCGTTCCGGTGTCGAACCACGCATAGCCACGCTGCATCACCTGCACGTTCAAGCCGCCTTGCTCGAGGTAGGCCTTGTTGACCGACGTGATCTCCAGTTCGCCCCGGGCGCTTGGCTTGACCGACCGTGCGATGTTCACCACCTGCGAATCGTAGAAGTACAGGCCCGTCACGGCGAAATTGCTTTTTGGCTGGGCCGGCTTTTCCTCGATGGTGCTGGCCTTGCCATTGGCGTCGAAGGCCACGACGCCGTAACGCTCCGGGTCCCGCACGTGGTAAGCGAAGACTGTGGCGCCCTCCCGCCTCTGGTCCGCGAGCGCCAGCAAGGGCGCGAAATCGTGTCCATAGAAGATGTTGTCTCCCAGCACCAGTGCACTCGGCGAGTTTCCGATGAACGTGGCGCCGATCAGGAAAGCCTGGGCCAGGCCGTCGGGTTTCGCCTGGACTGCATAGTCGATGTTCATGCCCCACTGCGACCCATCTCCCAGCAGCTGTTCGAACCGGGGTGTGTCCTGGGGAGTGCTGATCACGAGGACATCCCTCAGGCCGGCAAGCATCAGCGTGCTCAGCGGGTAGTAGACCATCGGCTTGTCGTAAACCGGAAGCAACTGCTTGCTGATGGCCAGGGTGGCGGGGTGCAGCCGGGTGCCGGAGCCGCCCGCGAGGATGATGCCTTTTCGATTGGTCATTTGAGGTGTCGACGAGCAGTCTGCTGGCATCGGCAGGAGGGGCACGGATCGGCCCGCCATCGGGCCGGCGAAATCCGTCCGCGCCATGCTGCCGCACAGAGCTGCGACCCGAAGGCCGCTTCCAATTCGCTGTTGTTCAGCCTCCAATTATGAGGCCTCCATGTCGCATGCCCGCCGGGTGCCCATGCTCCGGCCGCCCTGGCCGGCAGGACGTCCTTTTAGAACGCGCTATCTACAAAGTGGTGCAGGCAGCGGCTAGAGTGCCATAGAGCGCTGGCGACCCTGTTTCGCGGGCGGCCAAAATCCAAGGAGCAACCATGGTCACCAGAACGAAGAATCCGGATTCGGACAATCCGCCGCGCAGGCCTGCACCGGATCTGTCCGGCACGGTGAAAGAATCGGCGCAGCAGATCTGGCTGGCGGGGCTGGGTGCCTTTGCCAAGGCCCAGGAAGAAGGCAGCAAGGTCTTCGATTCGCTGGTCAAGGAAGGCCTGTCGATCCAGCGAAAGACCCAGTCCGCTGCCGGCGAGAAGCTCTCCGAAGCAACCACCAAGATGGCAACGATGGCGACTGACCTGTCATCGCGCGCCTCGGGCCAGTGGGACAAACTGGAAACGATTTTCGAAGGCCGCGTGTCCAAGGCACTCGGCAAGCTCGGTGTTCCGACGGCCCAGGAGATCGAGGTGCTCAGCGCCCGCATCGAAGAACTCAATCGCAACATGTCCAGGTTGGCGACCCGGCCTGCGGCTGCTAGGCGCGAGCCGCAAGGCAGCAGTGTCCGACCGCCCCCCAAACGCAAGCCACCGAAAAAGTCAGCCTGACGTCAGACCGGTCGGTCAAGGCGCTGCGGCGCCTTTTTTTTGCGCCACGGCAGCTTGCACTTCGTTTCTTGTTGCGACGCAGCACGCGCATCGAGGTCCCGCCCCTAAACTGCCTTCATGGCATTCCTTCGGACTGACCCTTCCTGTTCGCGGCGCAAGGCTTGACTGATGGCCAAGAAGGCGCCTCGAAGAACAGCCGAACGCATTCTCGAGGTGACGCTCGACCTGTTCAACCGCTTCGGCGAACCCAACGTTTCGACCACGCTGATTTCGGCCGAGCTGCGGATCAGTCCCGGGAACCTTTACTACCACTATCCGGCCAAAGATGAACTGATCAACTCGCTGTTCGATCGCTACGAGACGAGTCTGAACCAGTTGCTTCATGCCAGCAGCGACGTGGGGGATGTCGAGGACGCGTGGTTCTTCATGCACACCCTGTTCGAGCTGATCTGGCAGTACCGGTTCCTGTACCGCGATCTCAATGACCTGCTGTCCAAGAACCGTCGCCTCGAGACGCATTTTCAGGACGTGCTGAAAAACAAGACCCGCGCCGTGAAGGCGCTGCTCGACGGCATGAGCCGATCCGGAGCAGTGGCGATCGACTCGCGCGAAGTCGAAGCGACCGCCACCTGCATGGTGGTTGTCCTGACCTACTGGCTGAGTTTCGAGTATGTGCGTGACCCGCGCCGCGCGCTCGAGCCGGAGAGCGCGCAGCTGGCGTTGCTGCGGGGAGCGCATCATGTACTGAATCTGCTGGTACCCTATCTTGAACAGGACCAGCGCATGCACCTGCTCGGGCTGGTGCAAGCCTACAGCGGCCAGGGCGAAGGCTGAAACCAAGGAGACCTCATGGCCAAGTGGACCGCTTTCCCCCACCTGGGTGACTATCCATTCGACGCATCCTCCGTACGCAGGGACTGGGCCCGGCTGCATGCCGGCGACGCGCAAGCGCTGCCGGGCGACGACGCGGTCCTGCAGGCCTGGGTGCTTTTTCAC
>JANXVP010000010.1 GCA_025351615.1 Ramlibacter sp.
CTGATGCTGTTGGTCTGCAGGACATGACCCGCAAGCATGGGCAGCGGGTGGCAGTACTCGACTGCTGACCCGACCATCGAGTCACCCCAGACTTATGCGCTGTGCTACCAATGCCACAGCCGCAGGAGTCTCATCAAACGACCAGGCTGGGACTTTCCATCACAAGTCACATGTCGACGTCCAGCATGCTCCGTGCGCCGCCTGTCACGACGCGCACGGCAGAACGGACATCTGGTAAAGTTCACGTTTGAAGACCCCGAGGCAAACCTGTTGTGACTGCGTCGGCCACACAACATCGCTTGGAATAGGTTCACTCGGCGCGGGTAGCAGCCAGTGCTATCTTCAGTGCCCCGGCGTGAATCACGAACCGAAAACTTACCCCTGAAGAACACCGAGCACAAATCACGCCCCCTTTTTCGGAGCAATCGACATGAAAAATCATTGCAAATCGAATCTGATCGCATTGCTGCTGGGAGCCGGTTTGTGGCTGGCGATACCGCTCGCTGCTGGCGCCGCTTCTCCGGCGCAGCCCAAGGGCCAAGCGCTTTTTGAGCGAAACTGCTCGGTTTGTCACGGCAAGGACGGGCGGGCCGACACTCCCGTCAGCGGGCTTCTTTCACCACGGCCGCGAAACTTCACGGACCCGGTCGAAATGGGACGCGTCACTGTCGATAGGATCTATCGGGCCATCAAGGAAGGCAGGCCCGGAACAGCCATGGCACCGTGGGTAGATGTCCTGAGCGAGACTGAGATCGGCGACCTGATTGACTACATCCACAGCCTAGGCCGGTCCGGACAGCTCTCTGGTGAGAAGCTGAGTTTCGAAATCGGGCGTCGTATCTACTCGAAGGACTGCGCGTCCTGCCACGGAGCAACGGGGCGCGCGGATACGGAAATAGCAAAGATCCTCAAACCGTCACCGGCAGATCTATCCGATCCAATCAAGATGGCGCGCCTTAACGACGGTCGGCTCTATCTGGCGATCTTCCGCGGGCGGCCAGGAACTTCCATGGGCGGATGGAGAGAAATCCTCGCGCCTACCGAGATCATCGATCTGATGCGCTACGTGAGCACGCTTGCGGCGCCGCTGCCTGCTGGGACGACGCCGGTGGACGTTGATGTCCGCGTGGGAGAGCAGATCTACCAGGAATACTGCAGCGCATGCCATGGCGAACGTGGCAATGGCCAAACTCCCTTGGGCAGGCAGCTCGACCCGCATCCGCGTGATTTCACGTCAATTGCCGTCAGGGCACCTGGCGACGACGAGCGGCTTACGAACTCGATCACACACGGGAGATCAGGAACCGCCATGGCACCATGGGAAGGCGTGTTGACGAAGGAAGACATTCGACGCGTCATCGTTTACATACGACAGCGTTTCACGAAAACCGCCGCGAACTGAATTGCTGGCTAGTCGGAAGCCCTGGGCGCCTGATCCAGGCCTTGAATTTTCGCTCCTGCCGTAATGCCGCGCTGCTTGAATAAACCTTTGCGAACTTCGAGAGCATAGAGGACGTGGCCGGCTGAGAGGTGCCTGACACGCGTCTGCGGCTCCATGTCCTCGATGTTGACGATGGTGCCCTCGTCGTCGATGAAGGCAACCGACAGCGGTAGATCGGTGTTCTCCGTCCACATCATGATCGGTTTGGACTGGGAAAAGGCGAACAACATGCTTTCGTCTGCATCCGGGCTGGACCGATACCGCGTCGCTCAACACCAATTCAGCTTTCGGTCGGCCTGTTCTCATCGCAGTATCTCCGGTCCAAAGATACCGCACTGGCATGCAAGACTAATGCCAGTTATTTGCGGGGCGGCACACTAGTTGGTCACTTAGGCGGATGATTCGCCTGTCATCTTTCCATATTGAAGCGGAGCGAATCGTGCAAGCAGTACTGAGATTCCAATGGCGGCATATCGCAAGTGCATTTCTCGTCGCAGCGCTCGTGGCGTGCGGGGGTGGCGGCGACGGGGTCGTTGCACCGCCCACAATCACGTCACAGCCCACGAGCCAAGCGTCTATTGCAGGAGGCAGTGCGACTTTTGCGGTCACGGCAGCAGGAGAGGCAAGCGTGCAGTACCAGTGGCAGCGGGGCGGCGTTGACGTTTCCGGAGCGACCAGCAGCACCTTCACCTTGAAAGAAACCGCAAGCAGCGACGACGGGACTGCCTGGGCAGTTCGCGTGGCGAACGCGGGCGGCAGCGTCCTGAGTAGCAGCGCCACGCTTTCGGTGAAGCGATGCTTTGACGACGCGCTCTATGCACCGGGAGCCGTGCTCCTTGCTGACTACACCTTCACCGCCGGACCGCCAGAAACCCAGCGCCATGAGGTAACAGACACCAATGCTTCCTTCAATGGTGAAACAGGTCTGGTCGCTCGAAGGGTGCGCACGTCGTCTGTACTAATTTTGTCACCTGGATCCACCGCCACATCTGTCAGCGACATCACTTATTACGACAAGCCGACAGGTCCCGGCACGGCAATTTCGTATGGATAGCGCACAGTGGGACTTGGATTCTCGAACGGTTCAACGCGGACGGTGACGTATACGCCGCCCTTTACCAATCCGATGTTCATCTTGGCCCTGGAACGCTCGGAGACATACCGGCGAGCCGGGACCGACATCAACAAAGGTTTGTTCGTGATTGACAGTTCTAGGTTCGACTCACAGGAAACTGTCACCTTCGAAGCCATCGAAACCATCGACTTGGCGAGAGGCCCCACACAGGCGTGCCGTTTCAGGGTCAGCAGTTCAAATGGGCAGGGCTACACCTCTTGGTATTACCGGGGCGTCCAAATGCGCGTCGATCCGGGCACCGGGTCCGTCCGGAACCTGAATTCCGCAAGCCTCAACGGCGTTCCCCTGTAGCGTGCCAGGAAAGGAATTGGGCATTCAGCCTTGGCGAGCGAGAGCGAATGCGGCACGGGCGCAGGCGCCCGGTGGCCGATGCGCTGCACCTGTGGCTACGAAGTCCCGCAGCAGCGCCAGAAGGTGCCCGAGGAATCGGTCAAGATTAAGGCGATCGACTACAGATTGGGGCGCTGGCCGGCGCTTACGCGCTCCATCGACGACGGTAACCTGCGCGCCGACAACAACTGGGTGGATACCCAGATCCGGCCCATTGCGATTTCGCGCTCACAGGGACGCAGTAGGATTGCAAATCCCTATGAATCAATCCTTTGGCAAGCATCACCGCGGCTGGCGCATGTCCGTCGCCCCGATGATGGACTGGACCGACCGCCATTGCCGCTACTTCCATCGCCTGTTGAGCCGGCATGCACTGCTCTATACCGAGATGGTGACAACCGGCGCGCTGGTGCACGGCGACCGGGCGCGGCACCTGGACTTCAATGCCCAGGAGCATCGGGTCGCGCTCCAACTCGGGGGCAGCGACGCAGACGAACTCGCGTTGTGCGCGAAGCTTGGCGAGCAGTGGGGCTACGATGAGATCAACCTCAACTGCGGCTGTCCGAGCGAGCGGGTGCAGCGCGGCTCGTTCGGCGCCTGTCTGATGGCCGATCCGCAGCTGGTAGCCGATTGTGTCAAGGCCATGGTCGACGCGGTAGGCGTGCCCGTGACCGTGAAGCACCGCATCGGGATCGACCAGGCCGAGAACCATGAATTCGTGCGCGACTTTGTCGGTGCCGTCAGCGAGGCGGGCTGCTCCACCTTCCTGGTCCATGCGCGCAACGCCTGGCTGAAAGGCCTGTCGCCCAAGGAAAACCGCGAGGTGCCGCCGTTGCGGTATGCGACCGTGCACCGGCTGAAGCACGAGTTCCCGCATCTCAACTTCGTCATCAATGGCGGCTTCACCACCAGCGGCCAGGTCGCGCAGCAACTGGAGCAGCTCGATGGCGCGATGATCGGCCGCGAGGCGTACCACAACCCGTGGTGGTTGTCGCAGTGGGACAGTGAGTTCTTTGGCGATCCCGCGGCGCGGATCACGCGGGAATCGGTCGAGGAGCAGATGACCGCGTATATGGCGCGGCAGGCCCAGGCCCATGGCACGCCCTGGAGCGCGATCGCCCGCCACATGCTGGGCTTGCGCAACGGCCTGCCGGGCGCCCGCCGCTGGCGCCAGGTCTGGAGCGATCACCAGCTGAAGGACTTGCATCCGCGGGATGTGATGGCGCTGGCGCACGCTGCGGCGGCGAAAGTCGCTTGAGCGGCTTGCGGGCTACGGGGATCGCGGCCAGATGCTTTAAACTTGAACGAATCAGGTCCCCTGCATTGGAGCGCGCATGAACATCGTCTGCATCGGCGGCGGGCCCTCGGGGCTGTACTTCGCGCTGTTGATGAAGAAGCAGAATCCCGCCCACGACATCACGGTCGTGGAGCGCAACAAGCCCTACGACACTTTCGGCTGGGGCGTGGTGTTCTCGGACCAGACGCTGGGCAACCTGCAGGCGTCGGATCCGCAGACGGCGGACGAGATCCTCGGCGCCTTCAACCACTGGGACGACATCGAAGTCAACATCCGCGGCCACCGGCTGCGTTCCGGCGGCCATGGCTTTTGCGGGATCGGGCGCAAGCGCCTGCTCAATATCCTGCAAAGGCGGTGCGAGCAGCTGGGCGTCAGGCTGGTGTTCGAGACCGACGTCGGAAGCGACGCGGACTATCCCGATGCCGACCTGATCATCGCCAGTGACGGGCTGAACAGCCGCATCCGCACGCAGCATGCAGCGAGCTTCCAGCCGGACATCGACCTGCGCCATTGCCGCTTCGTCTGGCTCGGTACGCACAAGAAGTTCGAGGCCTTCACCTTTGCCTTCGAGGAAACGCAATGGGGCTGGTTCCAGGCCCATGCCTACCAGTTCGACGGCG
>JANXVP010000106.1 GCA_025351615.1 Ramlibacter sp.
GCTGCGAAGGTGATTGTCGGGGGCGGTGTCGGCGAGGGTGCCACATTGATTGACGCATCCACGCCTGACATGCCCGCAGCCGTCGCGGTAATTTGGTTGAGGGCGATGTAGACATTGGTCGGGTCCAGCAGCAGGCTGCCGATCCGGCCCTGCGGCGCGCGGGTGTCCACGGTGCCCTGCATGTCCAGGTAGTGCCCGGAGGTTTCGATCTGGCCGCCGTTGCCCCCGTTGGCGCCGCCGCGCGCGGACAGGTGACCGTACATGCGGGTCGCGCGATCCGACCAAGCCACGATGGTCCCGCCGTCGCCGCTTGTCGCGGCGTCGGCTCGCACTGTGACGCCGCCCTCGACCAGTATCTCGTTCGCGTTCGCCACCCGGGCGTCGCGGCCCTGCCAGCCACCGCCGATCAGCACTTCGCCGCCGCCGTCCGGCGCGCTCACGTCGATGACGGCGCCACTGCGCAGCATCACCTTGTTGGCCGTGACATGGACCTTGCCTCCATTGCCGGCGTTGGTCGCCGTCACACTGCCGCCGATGTCCGCGGACTCCACGCCCTTGAGCAGCACCCTGCCGCCGTCGCTGGCGGCGGCGCTGGCCTGGATCAATCCGCTGTGGCGCAACTGGCTGGCGAAGATTCCCACTGCATCGCCCTGAAGCGTGCCGAGGTTCACCGCCTGGTCGGCGGGCGCCTGCACCTCGAGCTGGATTCCTTCCAACCCGCGACCGGTCATGGCGACCTTCTGGCCGGCCGCCAGGATGGTGGCGCCTGCCGGGGACTGAATCAGGGCACCCGCCCCGACCTGCAGGCTCGGTGCGATCAACACCAGGTCACCGCTGCGCGCGACGATGCGGCCATCGACCTGCAGCGCGGCCCCGCCCAGGCCGTCCCCGCCGAACACCAGCCGCCCTGACAAGGCGTCGGCTTCGGTCATGCGCAAGGTCGAGGCAGTGAACGCGGCCGTGTCGACCACTGCGCCTGTCCCCACGGTGATGCCAGCCGGATTGACCAGGACCAGCTTGCCGTTGGAACTGAGGGTGCCGAAGATCGCCGAAGGGTCGGCGCCCATGACGCGATTGATCGATGTGCTGTTCGCGTTCGGCTGGTTGAAGCGGGTAAAGCTTCCCGCCGGCACCGAGAAGCTCTGCCAGTTGATTGCCGAGTGCTGGGTCCCGGCTGCGTTCTGCGTCGTGACGACCAGGTTGTTGCCCTGCTGCGCAAAGCTCGCCTGTCCCCGAATGACCTGCGCGCCAGCGGGTTGGGCCGCGGAGGATCCTGCGGAGACGGCGAATGCGGCAGCCACGGCCAAGGCCGCGCCGGCGGGACGAAAGCCTGCGACGGCGGGACTGCGGGCCGGCAGAGGATGACTGAGGCTCAAGCCGCGTTGGGGCGGCGTTGCGGGAGTGGTTTGGAGCTTCAAGGAATTTCCTTCGGGAAAGTTGCCCCTGCCGGCTTGTTCCGCGGGACCCGTCAGCGAGGACGAAAAACTCGAATCTTGTCCGCAAAAGGTAGCATACGGTTACAAGCGACACAACGATATCCGCGTTTTCAGGGTGCCGCTCGTGGTTTGCAATCCGTGCACCTGCGGCATATGTCACATCGCTTCACCTTTTCATGACCATTTTCGTCAGCCTGGCCTCCTACTGCGACCCGATGCTGCACTTCACGCTCGGCCGTGCCCTGGCGACGGCCAGCGATCCCGCAGGCCTGCATTTCGCGGTGGTCGACCAGAGCCCTGAAAATACGCGCCGGCCCCTGTCGCACGATCTGGCTCCAGCGCGACTGCGCTATGTCCGGATCGAGCCCGTCTATGCCCGGGGACCCTGCTGGGCCCGCGCTCTCGCAATGTCGTTCTTCGATGGCGAGGACTGGTTCTTCCAGATCGATTCGCACATGGATTTCGACGACGGCTGGGACCAGCGCCTGATCGCGCAGGCCTGTGCCTTGCTGCCCGGGCGCAAGGGCGTGGTGCTATCGGCATATCCCAACCCGTTCGTCCTGAACGGGCAGCAGGTGCTGCGCCAGGTGTGTACCGACAAGGTGCTGGCGCATGTGGTGAAGCCGGGAGCCGTTTTCGACGCCGGCCATCCTGTGCTGCCCTTCGAGGCACACCCGGTCGATGTGGACCACCCGGTGCCTGGATACCATCTCGGGGCCGGTTGCATGTTTGCACCGGGCCGGCTGGTGAACGACTTTCCCTATGACCCTGGCTTCTATTTCCACGGTGAAGAGCAGGCGCTGGCGCTGCGGCTTTTCACCCACGGCTGGGACATCTTCCACATGCCGCAACTGCCTGTCTACCACCTGTACAACAACGCGTCATCGGGCGCTCCGCCTCGTCCGCTGCACTGGGACGCGGCGCTGGACGCGCAGCGCAGCGAAAGCTGGTGGTCGCTCGAAGACCGATCGCGTCAGCGGCTCGCTGAACTCGCCGCCGGACAACTGCATGGCGTTTTGGGGCTGGGAACCGACCGGACAGTGGCCGACTACGCGCGCTTTTGCGGCATCGACTACCTGCGCCGCGAGCTGGGGCCGCAGGCTTATCGGCCGCTGGCGGCCTGATTCGCGGGCTGCTCCAATGCCTCGCGCGCCAGGCACAGGTCGGCCCAGGCCTTGGCCTTGTCGGCCAGATTGCGCAGCAGGTACGCCGGGTGGTAGGTGACCACCAGCGGCACACCGTTGTAGCGATGGACCGTACCGCGCAACTTGCCGATCGGCTCGTTCGACTGCAGCAAGGCCTGGACGGCGAACCGTCCCATCGCCAGGATGATGCGCGGCTGCAGCAATTGCACCTGGCGCCGCAGGAAGGGCGCGCACTGCGCAACTTCCTGCGGCTCGGGATTGCGGTTGCCCGGGGGCCGGCACTTCAGGACGTTGGCGATGTAGACCTTCTGCCGGCGATTCAGGCCCAGCGCCTTGAGCATGTTGTCCAGCAGCAAACCGGCCTGGCCGACGAAAGGTTCGCCCTGCAGGTCTTCGCTCTCCCCCGGTGCCTCGCCCACGATCAGCCAGTCGGCCTGCCGGTCACCGACCCCGAACACCGTGTTGCGGCGTCCGTTGCACAGCTCGCACGCACGGCACTGCGCCACGGCTTGCGCCAGCGCGTCCCATTCCATCAGTTCGATCCCGGTTGCCGCGGGTTGCAGCGCCGCGTCGGCCGCCGGTCGCACGGATTCAATGGGGACGCTGACAACCTGTCTGCGATGGGATGGCGAAGGGAACAATCGCAATCCCATCTCGCCCAGCATGGCCCGCCGCCGTTCGTCGAGTGCCAGACTCATAACTTCAAACTCATGACAACCGCGTCTTCGCGCTTGCCCGGCTCGCCGGGATAGTAGCCCTTGCGCTCACCGACCCGGCGATAACCGTGGCTCTCGTAGATCTGCTGGGCCCGGCCGTTGCTGACCCGCACCTCCAGCCACAGCCACTGGGCGCCCCGGCTGCGCGACCACAACGCGAGCGCGTCGAGCATCACCCGGCCCCAACCCTGACCTTGGCACTGCGGAGCCACCGTCAGATTGAGCAGATGCACCTCGTCCACCCCCATCATTGCAATGAAGTAGCCAAGGACCTGGGTCTCGGCGACCAGCATCTGCGCCTGGTAGCCGGACCGCACCGAATCCAGGAAGTTGCCGTGCGTCCAGGGATGGGCGTAGGCTTGCTGCTCGATGGCAACGACGGCTTCCACCCGCGCTTCGGTCAGCGATTCGAATCCGGCTTCGGCAGGTTTGAAAACTGCACTCATGGCAAAGGGGTCGAAAGAAGCCGCAACGCAGCCCGTTCGTCGGTGGTTTGCGCCACTTTATCCCGAATGTACAAAGGCAGCGCGCCGGCAGCGGGCAGGCCCTGGCCGGCAGCAAGCATCCCGGGCGCCAGGCGCAACAGCGCGCTGGCGTCGGGCAGCGCGACATGCCTCGGGCCCTGCGGCAGCCGCTCGCCATAGGCCTCGAAAGCGTTGCCCGCCAGCATCCAGCCCGCGGGCAGATCGAGCGCTTCCGGCTTGTCGAGACTGAATTCGCCGCGCCGGGTCCACTGGCCCCGGACGAACTCGTAGGCGCCGGCATAGACCTGGTCCATCCTCGCGTCCAGGACAGCCAGCACCCGCGTGCAGCCCACTTGCTCCCGCGCCTGTTCTGCCACGGCCACCAGGGTATCGATGCCGAGCACCGGCACGCTGGCGCCGAAGGCCAGCCCCTGGGCGACCGCGCACGCCGTGCGCAGGCCGGTGAACGAGCCGGGACCCCGCCCGAACGCGATCGCGTCGAGATCGCTCAACCGGAGACCGGCCTCATGCAGCAAGCGCTGGATCGCCGGAATCAGTGCTGACGATGCCAGTGCGCCGCCGCGCCCGCTGTGCCGCCATAGCTGCGCATCGCTGGCCACGGCAATGGACATCGTTTCGGTGCTGGTATCGAACGCAAGCAGTTTCAAATCGGGGCATCCAGGCGCAACCCGCCATTATCGAGGGCCCGATAATCGCCCGCATGGCCCTGCTCCTGCGTGTGTTTTCCGCCCTGGTTCTGGTTCTGGCCGGCGCCAGCGCCGGCGCCCAGGGCTTGCCCGCCGAGGTGGAGGCGGCGTTGGCGCGGGCCAGGGTGCCGCGGGATGCACTGAGTGTGCTGGTGGTCGAGGCCGACGGCAAGGCCGCGCCGCGCCTGAGCCACAGGGCCGGCGTTCCAGTCAACCCCGCTTCCGTGGCCAAGCTGCTCACCACCTTTGCGGCGCTGGAGCAACTCGGGCCGGCATTTACCTGGTCCACGCCGGTCTATGTCGATGGGACGGTGCAGGCTGGCACCCTCACCGGCAACCTTTACGTGCAAGGACAGGGCGACCCCAAGCTGGTGGTGGAGCGGCTGTGGCTGCTGCTGCGCCGCGTCCAGGGCCTGGGGATTCGCCAGATCGCCGGCGACATCGTCCTGGACCGGAGTGCTTTCGAAGCCGTGGCCCAGAACCCCGGCGCTTTCGACGGCGAGCCGCTGCGGCCTTACAACGCCGCGCCGGACGCTCTGCTGTTAAACTTCAAATCGGTCGTGATGACCTTCGTTCCAGATCAGGCGGGGCGAGCCCGGATCCAGTACGAACCGACGATGTCGGGTGTCCAGACCACCTCCAGCGTTCCCCTTGTCGCCGGTGAATGCGGCGATTGGCGGGCCGGCTTGAAAGCGGACTTCAGCGACGCCGGCCGTATCTCATTTGCTGCGGGTTACCCGTCGTCCTGCGGAGAGCGGGTCTGGCCCGTCGCCTACGCGGACCCGAATAGCTACGCCGCACGCGCCATCGGGGGCCTGTGGGCGGACATGGGTGGCAAGCTGACAGGCCAGGTCCGCGACGGCCGGGTGCCGACGGGCTTGCGACCTGCTTTCGCAGTGCAATCGCCGGCGCTGGCCGAAATCATCCGCGACATCAACAAGTACAGCAACAACGTGATGGCGCAGCAGTTGTTCCTCACGCTCAGCCTGCAGCACAAGGGCACGGGCACGCTGGAAAGCTCGCGCGAGATCCTGCGGGCGTGGTGGCGCGAGCGTGCCGGCGGCGAGCCTCCGGGCATCGACAACGGCTCGGGACTGTCGCGGGACGACCGGATCACGGCGCAGCAACTGGCCCGGCTGCTGCAACTGGCCTGGGCTTCGCCGCTGATGCCGGAATTCCTGTCCTCCTTGCCGGTGGCGGGCACGGACGGCACGCTCAAGCGCCTGCGCGGCCGCAGCGCCGGACTGGCGCACCTGAAGTCCGGCAGCTTGCGTGACGTCTCGGCGGTGGCCGGATTCGTTCATGCGGCCAGCGGCAAGCGCTATGTGCTGGTGGCGATCGCCAACCACCCCAATGCGGCGGCTGCGCGTCCCGCCATCGACGCGCTCGTCGACTGGGCCGCCCACGACCAGTAACCCGGTCTGGCACAGCGCGATCGCTCCTTGCGACGCAACCGTGACCATTGCACCGCCTGGCAGGGTCGCACCCGCGACAGGCCCGGGGGAAAACCCGCGTGTTTCAGGCTTCCGCAAGACAGGCGCGGTCGCTAGCATGGTGGGCGACAAAAACCCGGCCCAAACGCTTTAACCAGGAGACAGAAATCATGAAAAATCGCCATATCCTTACCGCTGTCGCCGCAGCTGCCTTGCTGGTGGCCTGCGGCGGCGGCGACAGCAACGACAGTCGCGGAACGCTGATCGATGCACCAGTCACCGTGAGCACGCTCACGGCCGCCCAGATCGATGCCGGTACCGCCAGCAGCGGCTTGCAGCCGATCACGGGCAAAGCCAAATGCGATGTGCGCGTGGTGGCGTTGAACTATTCCACCGTGGGCGTGCAGGGCGAAACCGCGAATGCTTCGGCCGTGATGCTGGTGCCTGCCGGCAGCTGCGCCGCAGCGGGCCTTGCGCTGGTGGCCTACGCAAAGGGCACGGACGTGCAAAAGCCGCGCACTTTGGCCAATCCTGCCGACGGCGAAACCTTCCTGCTGGCGTCGATGTACGCAGCCCAGGGTTACGCCGTGGTGGCGACCGATTACCTGGGCTTCGCGAAGTCGACGTACAGCTATCACCCCTACCTGCACGCGGATTCGGAGGCCAGCTCGGTGATCGATTCCATTCGCGCGGCACGCCTGGCCGCTGCCGGCCAAGGCGTTTCGCTGTCCGGCAAGGTCATGCTCACCGGCTATTCGCAAGGCGGGCATTCGTCGGCGGCAGCGCAACGCGCGGCCGAGCGGGACAACGCGGGTGAAATCAACGTCGTCGCTGCGGCCCACCTCGCGGCACCGTACAACCTGTCGGGCTCGTTCAAGCTGACCAACGCGATCGCGGGCTACCAGTTCTTCGTTCCCTACCTGGTGACCGCGTGGCAGAAGATCTACGGCAACGTCTACAGCAACGTCACCCAGGCCTTCAAACTGCCCTACTCGAACTACATCGAGACGCTGCTGCCAAGCCCCGACAAGACCTATACGACCCTCGTCACTTCGGGCCTGCTGCCGGGTCTTGCTCCCAACGATTCACGCGACCTGGTGTTCCAGCAGGCTTTCCTGACCGACGTCCGGACCAATGAAAGCAGCGGACTGTTCGTCGATGCGAAGAAGAATGACGTGCTCGGCTGGAATCCGAAGGCCCGCACCCTCCTGTGCGGGGGGTCGGGCGACCCGACGGTGCCGACGGCCATCCACCTGAACGTGGCGCAGGCGGATTTTTCGAGTCGCGGCCTGACCAACGTGACTTCGGTGGACGTGGATCCGTCCGTGCGGGCGGTGTTTGGGATCGGCGGTGCGGCCCCCACAGATCCGGCGAGCCCCGCCTTTGCAACTTATTACGGCAACTACCACGGAGGCTATGAGCCGCCGTTCTGCCATGCCCAGGCGCGTGCGCTGTTCGACACCCTGAAGTAATCGCCGACCGCAATAAAAAGGGCGCCCAAGGGCGCCCTTTTAACGCGCTTCGCCTGGATCACCACCTGGAGCGGATGCGGGAGAAAGCGTAGTCGCCGAACTTGGAGTGACCCTTGGGCGTGGGATAAACCTTGTCGGCAAACAGATAGAAGTTGTAGTCAGCGCCAGCACGGACCGTGGCGGGTGTGCACAGGCCGGAGTTGATCTCCCCCGGGCCGATGCCGATTCCCGGACCCGGGTCCACCGATGTGCAGACCGGGTCAACCGAATTCGTCATGTCAAAGCCGGCCGGCGACGCGACCATCAGGTTGAATTGAAGTGCGGCATCAACATACAGCACCTTGTCTCCCAGATCGACCAGGGCCACCAGCATGTCGCCGTTGAAGCCACCGCTCGCGTTTTCCAGCACTGTGCTGGTCGCGGTCGCGGTGGCCCAGGGTGAACGCCCCAGGTTGTACGGACCGACCACGACCACAAAACGGGCCCCGGCATCGACCAGCCGCCGGACCTGGCCGGCCAGATCGCGCCCGGCTTGCCGCGCATTGAGCACCATCTGGTCCGCAGTTTCGCTGCCGGCGGCCACGCGGGCGCCCTCGGCGATCAGGTCGGAGATACCGGCATTGACGATGAACAGGTCATTGGCGCCGATGGCGCCGGTGGCAAGGAAAGCGTTGATTTGCTCCTTGACCGTGGGAGTGGCACTGTTGCCGACATCATCGGGCTTGGTCGTCACGCGGGCGTGGGCTGTCGCATACGACGTGCCGCCAGCGGACACCGGGACGAGCGGCAGGGCAAACCCCAAGGCCACCCGCTGGGTCCAGTTGTCGATGCCCCCGTCATTGACCGTGTAACGGACGCCGGTCTGCCCCAGGTCGGCAAAAGCGTCGCCAAAGGCGACGATGCGGGTCGGCGCCAGCTGCGATTCGATGGTGCCGGAGCCGCATGCGGCCAGCAGGAGGGAAGCGGCACCCGCGGCCACCAGCACGGCGCGGCGAAACCAGTTTCGTGACATGAAAATCTCCAGTTTGAGTCGGAGTAGTTTACCGAGCCAGGCCGGCTTGCCCCTGCTCAGCCGGCCGAGGCCCTTTGCAGCCGGTCTCGCACGCCTTCCCATTCGGGGCCCGGCGGCGGAATCTCGACCCAGATCAGGCGCACGCCCTGGGCATCGAAATCGCGCAGCACGCCGAACAGCTGGCGCGCCGTTTCGATGGCATCGTCGGGCATGCGCCGCCGCAGGACCTGGGACGATCTGCTGCGCAGGATCGCGCGGGAGTAGGTTGCAATGTGCGCAGCCTCGGACCCCAGCAGGTCGAGCGCCGTCTGCAGCGCCCGGGCGTCCATCAACCGCAGCTTGGCCTTGGGCGCGTAGTGCGTCTCCAGTGTGCCGGACGCGCGAGGCGCTTGGCCATCGACGGCGCCCAGCCGCTGGCCGCAAGCCTGCTCGATGCTGTCCCGCGTCAACACGCCCGGGCGCAACAGAACCGGCGCATCCCGGGTGCAGTCGACGATCGAGGATTCGATCCCGACGCTGCACGGGCCGCCGTCGAGCACCAGCAACCCGTCGCCGAATTCGGCCTGGACGTGCTGCGCCGTCGTGGGGCTGATGCGGCCGAACTGGTTGGCGCTGGGGCCGGCGAGTCCGAGGACGGGTGGCAAGGCGTTGCGGCAGGCAAGCAGCAGCGCATGGGCAACCGGATGGGCGGGGCAGCGCACGCCCACGGAATCCTGGCCGGCTGCGGCAGCCGTCGCCATGCCAGGCCGGCGCGGCAGGATCAGGGTCAGCGGACCCGGCCAGAAGGCGTCCATCAGGCGCTGCGCAAACGGCGGGATGCTTGCGGCAAATTCGGCAACGCCGGTCGCATCGGCCACATGGACGATCAGCGGATGGTCGGCGGGCCTGCCCTTGGCCGCGAAGATCTTGCGCACGGCAGCGTCGCTGCCGGCATCGGCTCCGAGCCCGTACACCGTCTCTGTCGGGAAGGCGACCAGTTCACCCGCGGCCAGCGCGCGCACCGCCCGGTCGAGCGAGGAAGGCAGCGTTCCGTCCAGCACCATGGGTCGCCCTGTCAGAACGGCTCGATGCCCAGCAGCGCCGCTGCGGCCAGTGCGGTGGCACGCGCCTGCTGCGATGTTTGCGCAGTGACATTCAGGTGGCCCATCTTGCGGCCCGGCTTGGCACTGGCCTTGCCGTATAGATGCAGGTGCGTGCCGGGAAGCTGGAGCACTGCCTCCCACGGCGGCGTGCGTTGCGCCCCGTCCTGCAGCCACAGGTCGCCCAGCAGGTTGAGCATGACGGCGGCGCTATGCTGGCGCGGCGCCGTCAGGGGCAGGCCAGTGAGCGTTCGGACCTGAAGCTCGAACTGGGAGACGTCGCAGCCGTCCATGCTCCAGTGGCCGCTGTTGTGGGGCCGGGGCGCCATCTCGTTCACGACCAGCGAACCGTCGCCCAGCACAAAGAATTCGACGCACAGCACGCCAACGTAGCGCAGCCCCTGCGCGATCGATTCGGTGGCGGCGACCGCGCGGCACGCCAGGTCGGCGGAAATGTTTCCCTCGAAAACCTCGGTCACGGCCAGGATGCCGGCCCGATGCAGGTTCAGCTGGGGCGGCAGGTGCACCATGCGGCCGTCCGCACCCCGGGCGACGACGACCGAGCACTCCGCTGCCAGCGGCAACATTTTCTCGAGCACGCAGGGTGCGCGCTTCAGCCCTTCCCATGCACTGGCGAGGTCGTCCCGGGTCTGGACCCGTTGCTGGCCCTTGCCGTCATAGCCCAGGCGCGAGGTCTTGAGAATCCCGGGCAGCAGGCCCGCATCGATAGCCGCGAGTTGCTGCGGCGTTTCGATCACGGCGTAAGGCGCGCAGGCCACGCCGCAGCGCACGAAGTGCTCCTTTTCGCTGGATCGGTCCTGCGCGATGGCCACGGCTTCAGCGCCCGGAGCGACGCGCCGCCGCAACGCCAGCGCGGCAAGCGCCGGCGCCGGCACGTTCTCGAACTCCGTGGTGACCGCTTCGCTGCAATCGGCCAGCCGCGCCAGTCCTTGTGGGTCGACATAGCCGCTGCGGATGTGGTGGTGGCTGACGCGCCCCGCGGGACTGTCCGGATCCGGATCGAGGACTGCCGTGAAATAGCCCATGCGCTGGGCGGCATGCACGAACATGCGGCCGAGTTGACCGCCGCCCATCACGCCGAGCGTCGCGCCCGGTTCGATCACGGCGAATGTCATGCGGCCGGAGGCAGGGTCATGATCCGTGCCGCTTCGGTTTGCCGGGTGCGGTACGCCTGCAGCTGCTGGCGCAAAACCGGATTCTCATTGGCGAGCATGGCGACGGCAAACAATGCGGCGTTGGCAGCCCCGGCGTTGCCGATCGCGAAGGTGGCAACCGGAATTCCCTTGGGCATCTGTACGATGCTGTGCAGCGAATCGACGCCTTGCAGGTGTTTGCCCGCAACCGGAACGCCGAGGATCGGAACCACCGTCTTGGCCGCCAGCATGCCCGGCAGATGGGCCGCACCACCGGCTCCGGCAATGATGGCCTTGAGCCCTCTTGCCGCCGCGGCTTCAGCGTAAGCGAACATGTCATCCGGCATTCGGTGGGCGGAAACGACCCGCGCCTCATGGGCAATGCCGAATTCCCGCAGAATCGCAACTGCGTGCTGCAAGGTATCCCAGTCGCTGCTGGAGCCCATCACCACGCCAATCTGGATCGAGCTCATGATGCGTCCTGCCGGGCCGCCCGAAAGAAGCCTACCCTCCCCGGGTGGCAGCAGCCGTTGTGGGCGGTGGGGTCCATAGAATCTCCAAAGTTTGAATTTTAAGGTTCCAGACCGAACTGGCTTCACATGATCGACGTCACCCTAGAAAACTTTGAAACCGAGGTCATCGCCGCATCGATGACCCAGCCTGTGCTGGTGGACTTCTGGGCGCCCTGGTGCGGGCCCTGCAAGGTCATCGGTCCGCTGCTGGAAGAGCTGGAGCTTGCCTATGCTGGGCGCTTCAAGCTGGTCAAGATCGACTCCGACCAGCAGCAGCAACTGTCGGCGGCGTTCGGCGTCAAGAGCATCCCCACGGTGATTTTGCTGATGAACGGCCAGCCGGTCGACGGCTTCATGGGGGCCCTGCCCGAAGGCAAGATCCGCGAGTTCCTGGACAAGCACGTGCCTGCGGCGGATGAGGCGCAAGACGAACTTCCGCAGGAAGTCGAGGACGAAACACCCCTGAGTCCGGCAGACGCGCTCGAAAGGCTGTCGCAGGCATCCGCCGCCGCGCCGGACAACGACGACGCCCGCTTCGACTATGTCAAGGCCCTGCTGCTGGCCGGGCGCACCGACGACGCCAAGCTGGCATTCGCGCCGGTGATTGCGAAGACAGCGGTCGTGCGCCGGCTGGACTCGCTGCAGCGGCTGATGGGGGCGATGGACTTCGCCGCCGGCCATGCCGATGGGCCGCGCGCCATCCCGCAGGCCGAGTCAAGGATCGCGGCCAACAAGCGCGACTTCGAGGCACGCTTCGACAAGGCACGGCTGTTGATGGCGCAGCAGGAATGGACCGGCGCGATGGACGAACTGCTGGAAATCCTGATGCGCGACAAGGCCTGGAGCGACGACCTGGCGCGCAAGACCTATATCGCGATCCTCGATGTCATCGAGGCGCCGAAACCCAAGGTGGCTGACGGCCAGATCCCGCCGGACGATCCGACCGTGGCGAGCTACCGCCGCCGCCTCTCCAGCGTCGTGCTCAGTTGACTTAACTGCGTTGAGTCATCCTCGCGCAGGCGGGGATGCAGTCGTTATCTGCTCACCATCGTCACCCGCTCGACGGGCACCGTGAGCCGCAGTTCCACCAGCTCGCCGCCCCGGTGCAGCTTCGGGAAACTCACCGACTCCACCGGCACCACACCGGGACCGATCGCGGGCACCGGGCTTTTGGCGCCCGGCACGTCGGGCCCCAGCGCCAGTTCGCCGTTGCCATCGCAGCGCGAAAGCAATGCGGGCGCGGACAGCCGAACCTGCTTCACGCCGGCCAGCGAGGACTTGTTGGAACTGGTGATCGCGCTCCCGTCCTGACCAAGCAACTGAACCCCCTGCATGCGAGGGGCCCAGCCGGTGTCGCCAAGGCGGCCGGCCAGGATGCAGCTGGAATCGCCGGTTTGCGCGAACGAAGGCAGTGCGGTGGCGGCAAGCGCGAGGGCGCAGGCCAAGGCGGTGCGGGCAAATGTCATGGTCGCTCCATCGAAGTGATGCCCCAGCTTAGCGCCACTGCCGCGCGCTAATGGCAACCAGTTGTACCCAAGCTCGGATGCAACGGCTCAGGCAAGAAGACGCTGCAGCGCCTCACGGTACTTGGCTGCGGTTTTTTTGACCACGTCCTGCGGCAGCCGCGGCGCCGGCGGCGTCTTGTCCCAGGGCTTGCCATTGACCCGGACCTGCTCCAGCCAGTCGCGCACGAACTGCTTGTCGTAGCTCGGCGGGTTGGCCCCGGTCCGGAAGGCTTCGTCATAGCCTTCGACCGGCCAGTAACGCGACGAATCGGGCGTCAGCACCTCATCCATCAGGACCAGCGTCCCGGCTTCGTCGAGGCCGAACTCGAACTTGGTGTCGGCGATGATCATGCCCTTGGTGAGCGCGATCGCCGCAGCCTCCTGGTAGATCGCGATGCTGAGATCGCGGATCTGCGCAGCCAGCCCCGGGCCGATCATCTTGACCACCTGGTCGAAGCTGATGTTCTCGTCGTGTTCGCCCATCGCGGCCTTGGCCGCCGGTGTAAAGATCGGCTCCGCCAGCTTGCTCGCGTTCTGCAGCCCGGGCGGCAGCGCGACGCCGCACACCGATTGCGACTCCCGATATTCCTGCCAGCCGCTGCCAGCGAGATACCCGCGTACGACCGCCTCCACCGGAATCGGCTTGAGCCGCCTGACCAGCATCGAGCGGCCCAGCACCTGCGGCGCTTCTTCCGGCGTCACGACGCCCAGCGGATCGTCACCCGTCAAGTGGTTCGGACACAAGTGGCCCAGCTTGTCGAACCAGAACAGCGCCATCCGGGTGAGCAGCCCGCCCTTGCCTGGGATCGGCTCGCCCATGATGACGTCGAACGCCGAAATCCGGTCGCTCGCGACCATCAGGATGCGGTCGGTGCCGACAGCGTAGTTGTCGCGCACCTTGCCGCGCGCCAGCAGTGGCAAGGACGTGAGCGCGGACGTGTGCAGCGCAACCGCCATCAATGCACGACCTGAGCCAGCTCGCCCCTGGCGTACTGGCCGGCGACAGCTTGCAGGCTGCGTGCCTTGATCTTGCCGGCCTGGCCCTCGCAACCGAATTCCATGTAGCGCTGCCTGCAAATCTGCTTGGCGGCTTCTCGCGCCGGCTTGAGCCATTCGCGGGCGTCGAACTTGTCGGGGTTTTCGGCCAGGAACTTGCGCACCGCGGCGGTCATGGCCAGGCGAATGTCGGTGTCGATGTTGATTTTGCGCACGCCGAATTTGATGGCGTGCTGGATCTCTTCGACGGGCACGCCATAAGTCTCCTTCATCTTGCCGCCGTACTGGCGAATGATCGCCAGCAGGTCCTGCGGCACGCTGGAGCTGCCGTGCATTACCAGGTGGGTGTTGGGGATCCGCGTGTGGATTTCCTTGATGCGGTCGATCGCCAGGATGTCGCCGGTGGGCTTGCGGGTGAATTTGTAGGCGCCGTGGCTGGTGCCGATCGCGATCGCCAGCGCGTCGAGCTGGGTGCGATTGACGAAGTCGGCTGCCTGCTCGGGATCGGTCAGCAGTTGCTCGCGCGTCATCGTGGCCTCGGTGCCGTGGCCGTCTTCCTTGTCGCCCTGCATGGTTTCCAGGCTTCCCAGGCAGCCCAGCTCGCCTTCGACGGTGACGCCGACCTTGTGCGCCATATCCACGACCTTGCGGGTCACGTCAACGTTGTAGTCGTAGCTGGCGATGGTTTTGCCGTCGGCCTCCAGCGACCCGTCCATCATCACCGACGAAAACCCGAGATCGATCGCGCCCCGGCACACCTCAGGGTTCTGCCCATGGTCCTGGTGCATCACCAGCGGAATCTGCGGATAGGCTTCGATCGCCGCCAGGATCAGGTGCTTGATGAAGGGTTCGCCGGCGTACTTGCGGGCCCCGGCGCTGGCCTGCAGGATCACCGGAGCGCCGGTTTCCTGGGCGGCCTCCATGACTGCTTGCACCTGTTCGAGGTTGTTGACGTTGAAGGCCGGAATGCCGTAGCCGTTGACGGCGGCATGGTCCAGCAGTTCGCGCATGGAGACGAGAGGCATGATGAGATCCGATGGGTAAGGAAAATCGGCGTGGCAGGAGGGCACTCCCGCAGACCGATTTTAGCCGCTGGCCCGTCCCGGGCCGCGCCGGCAAGCCCCGCCCGGGTTGGGTGGCCTCAGCCGCGATCCGGCAGTTCGAGGAAGCTCAGGATGTCGTCGCGCACCGGCGCCAGCCAGCGCAGCGGTTGTGCCACCGCCGCCAGCAGCGTGATGTGATTCACGCGCGGATACAGCTTCACTTGCGTTTGAACCCCGACCGCCTTCAGCCGATCGCCCAGGCCAACGGTGCTTCGTTGCGGGTTGACCAGGTCGTCCTTGATGGCGGCAAGCAACAGGCTGCGCGGCGCGCGCGCGGTGACATGCGAGATCGGCTGGGTGTCCGGCGACGTGTCCGGCCAACGGAACGCCACCTGCGTCTCGCGGTTGTCGATGGGCAGAAAGTCGTAAGGCCCGGCCAGGCCGATGAACGCGGCCGGCGCCAGCTCGCGCGACAGTCCTGCGGCGTCCAGCCAGCGGCGATCGAGGGCGACCATCGCGGCGTTGTAGCCGCCGGCGCTGTGCCCCATCACCACCACATTCGCCGGGCTGCCGCCGATCTCGGCCGCGTGGTCGAACGCCCACTTGACGGCTGCGGCGCTGTCGCGGACGAATTCCGGATAGCGGAACTGGGGACTGAGCCGGTAGTCCGGGATCACGACGATGGCGCCGGCTGAAGCCAAAGCCTCGCCGACGAAACGGTAGTCAGCCCGCTCGCCCCGGGTCCAGCTGCCACCGTAAAAAAACACCAGGATCGGCGGTTTGGTCGACGCCGTGCCCGGCTTGGGCTGGTAGACATCGAGCTGCTGGCGCGGGTCCGCACCGTAGCCGATGCCTTGGCGCGTTTCATGGCGCTCGCCCGCAACCAGCGCATTGAGGACTCCAGCACCCGAGCAGCCCGATAGCCAGGCACCTATCGCAGCGACCACGCCAGCGCGCCGCGTCATGCGAAAGGATTCGTTGGGAGTTGGTCTGGCTTCATTCACTAAGAGAGTACGCGCGAGCCGCGCGGGCGGATTCAGCTGACGCGGCAGATTTTCAGCATGTTGGTGCCGCCGGGGGCGCCCATCGGTTCACCGCAGGTGATGGCATAAATGTCGCCGCTGCTGACAATTCCCCGCTCCTTGAGGTACGCTTCCGCCTCGACAAGCGCCATGTCCCGCTCGATGCTCTGGTCCATCAGCAGCGGCCGCACATTGCGGTAGAGCGCCATCCTGCGTTGCGTCACCAGTTTGGGCGTGAGCGCATAGATCGGGATGTGGATGCGGTGCCGGCTCATCCACAGCGGCGTCGACCCCGAATCGGTCAGTGCCACGATCGCCTTGCAGCCGAGGTGGTAGGCCGTGAAGATCGCTCCCATGGCGATCGACTGGTCGATGCGTGAGAACGTCATCCCGGTGAAATCGGCGTCGAGCTTGACGTCCTCCGCCTTCTCCGCTTCGGAACAGATGTTCGCCATCTGACGATGGTTTCCAGCGGATAGCGCCCGGCCGCCGTCTCCGCGGACGTCATCACGGCGTCGGTGCCATCCAGGACCGCGTTCGCCACGTCGCTAACCTCGGCCCGCGTCGGGACCGGATTGTTGATCATCGATTCCATCATGTGGGTGGCCGTGATCACCAGCTTGTCGAGCTCCCGGGCCATGCGGATCATCTTCTTTTGCAGCGCCGGCACGGCGGCGTTGCCGACTTCGATTGCCAAGTCGCCCCGCGCCACCATGATGCCGTCGCTGGCCTTGCAGATCGACTCTAGGTTGGGGATCGCCTCGGCCCGTTCGATTTTCGCGATCAGGCCCGGCTTGTGGCGGTACTGGGCGCCGGCCACGTTGCACAGCTGGCGCGCCATTTCCATGTCGCTCGCGTTCTGCGGAAAGCTCACGGCGACGTAGTCGGCCTGGAAGCTCATCGCCGTGCGGATGTCTTCCATGTCCTTGGCGGTCAGTGCCGGCGCGGTGAGTCCGCCGCCCTGCTTGTTGATGCCCTTGTTGTTCGACAGCTCGCCACCGACATTGACGGTGGTCTGGATCTGCTCGCCCTTCACCGCATCGACGATCAGCACGATCAGGCCGTCGTTGAGAAGCAGGGTGTCGCCGGCTTTCAGGTCGCGCGGCAGCTCCTTGTAGTCGAGGCCGACGCCGTGGATGTCCCCGGGCTCCACGCGCGACGCATCGAGCACGAACTGCGCGCCAGCCACCAGCAACACCTTGCCTTCGGCGAACTTGCCGACGCGGATCTTGGGGCCCTGCAGGTCGGCCATGATCGCGACTTCCCGGCCGGCCCGCTGGGCGGCCGCGCGGACCAGCATCGCCCGGTCGATGTGGTCCTGCGCCTTGCCGTGGCTGAAGTTCAGGCGCACGACGTTGACGCCGGCTCGGATCATCTGCTCCAGCAGGTCGGGATCGCTGGACGCGGGCCCCAGGGTGGCGACGATCTTGGTGGCGCGGCGGGCACGGGTCATGGAATCTCCGGTGATCTGCCGGGGATTCTCACATGGAAGCGGTGACCGGACGGTTACGCAGCAGCGCGCGCCGGCGATGCCGGCGAGCCTCCGGAGGCAGCGCGCTTTTGCAGAATCTCGAAAGCCGGCAGCGTCTTGCCTTCCAGGACCTCCAGAAACGCGCCACCCCCGGTCGAGATGTAGCCCACCTGCTTTTCGATGCCGTACTTGCTGATCGCGGCCAGCGTGTCGCCGCCCCCCGCAATGCTGAAGGCCGGGGACGCCGCAATGGCCCTGGCGATGGTTTCCGTGCCGTGGGCGAATGCGTCGAACTCGAACACACCGACCGGCCCGTTCCAGACAATGGTTCCCGCGCCCATCAACTGCTGTGCCAAGCGCTGCGCCGTGTCCGGGCCGATATCCAGAATCAGGTCATCGTCGGCCACGTCGGCGGCCTGCTTGGTGCTGGCGACTGCGTCAGCGGCGAAGACCTTTGCCGTGACCACGTCGGAAGGAATCGGCACCTCGGCGCCCCGCGCCTTCATGGCGACGATCACACCCCGCGCGTCCTCCAGCAACGTGGGCTCTGCCAGCGATTTGCCGATCGGCAAGCCCGCAGCCAGCAGGAAAGTGTTGGCGATTCCACCCCCGACGATCAGCTGGTCGACCTTGGAGGCGAGCGCCTGAAGGATCGACAGCTTGGTCGAGACCTTGGAGCCGGCGACGATCGCGACCAGCGGCCGTTTCGGCTCTGCCAGCGCCCGGCTGATGGCATCGATCTCGGCCGACAGCAACGGTCCCGCGCAAGCCACCGGGGCGAACTGCGCAATGCCGTAGGTGGAGGCTTCAGCGCGATGCGCGGTCCCGAAGGCATCGTGCACGAAGATGTCGCACAACGACGCCATCTTGCGTGACAGCACTGGATCGTTGTTCTTCTCGCCGCGGTTGACCCGGCAGTTTTCCAGCAGGACCAGCTGGCCCGGCTGGACATCGACGCGCTCCACCCAGTCCGAGAGCAGCTTCACATCGCGTCCCAGCAGTTCCGCAAGACGGTGGGCGACTGGCGCCAGCGAGTCCTGGGGACGCAGCTGGCCTTCGGTCGGCCGTCCGAGGTGCGATGTCACCATCACCGCAGCTCCCGCATCGAGCGCCATCCGAATGCAGGGGATCGAGGCACGGATGCGCGTGTCCTCGGTGATCCGGCCGGACCCGTCCTGCGGCACGTTCAGATCGGCGCGGATGAAAACGCGCCGGCCGGCCACGCGGCCCTGGGCGCACAAATCGGAAAAACGCAGGATGTTCATTGCTGAAAGTGGATGGGGGCCGCGGCTGCACCTTGGAACCGGCCATTGTAGAAACAAGACAGCGCGACCTCGCCGGACCCGGAGAAGAAAAAGCGGGTGGACCTTGCGATCCACGCGCTGCGCTCCTGCATCAGTGCAGGGCACCTGAGCCTTGCGCCTCCTTACTTCCCGGTCGAAAGCGGGGCGGCGCCGAAAGCAACACCGCCGGGTCCGGTTCGGAAGTTCAGCGGCGCGACAGCGTCTTGCTGGCCGACCCCCGGCTTGGTCCAGTCGCAGACGCCGGTCGTGAGCACAGCCTTCAGCCTGGAGAGCTGGCCCGAGTCGAGCCGCCCGCTGTA
>JANXVP010000114.1 GCA_025351615.1 Ramlibacter sp.
GGAATTGATGACCGACCAGGCCCGGTATTTCTCCGGCGAATACAGCTACCGGGAGGTTGCCGGCGCCGGCCATTTTCTGCATCGCGAGCAAGCGGCCGAGGTGTCACGGCTTGTTCTCGAATGGCTGGATTGAAGCACGGCGATTGCGATCGCCGCACTCAGGTACAACTGGATGGAGGACAGAGCCGCGCAGGCCTCAGCTCATTGGCAGCTTTCTTCTAGGATCGCGCGAGGTCGTAACGATCAAGATTCATCACCTTGTTCCAGGCTGCCACAAAGTCACGCACGAACGACGGCTTCGCGTCGCTGCATGCGTAGACTTCCGCGATGGCTCGGAGCTGGGAGTTCGAACCGAAGACCAGATCGACCACGGTGCCCGTCCACTTGAGCTCGCCCCCGGCCCGGTCACGCCCTTCCAACGTACCTTCCGAGGCTGTGGGCTTGTGCGAATTTGCGTTCATCTCGACCAGGCCGGTCGTCTCCCGATCGCCGTCCTCCAACCCGGCTTCGGGCGCGTTGGACCTGCGCCACTTCGTGTTCATGTCAAGCAGGTTCACGAAGAAATCGTTGGTCAATGTTTCAGGCTGCGTGGTGAAGACGCCGTGTTGGTCCTGTCCAAAGTTTGCATTCAGGGCGCGCATGCCACCGACCAGAACCGTCATCTCAGGGGCGGTCAGCGTCATGAGGTTTGCCCGATCCACCAGCAGTTCAGCCGCCGATCCCTCGTGTCCCTTGCGCAGATAGTTGCGAAACCCGTCTGCGGTCGGCTCCAGGACGGCAAATGAGTCCACATCGGTCTGCTCTTGTGAAGCATCCGTGCGCCCCGGCGAGAAGGGAACCTGCACTGCGTGTCCGGCGTTCTTCGCAGCTGCCTCAACGGCTGCGCAGCCTCCCAGTACGATCAAATCAGCCAGCGAGACCTTCCTGCCGCCTGACTGTGCGCTATTGAAATCGTGCTGGATGCCTTCCAGCGCCTTGAGAACCTTCTCCAGTTCGACCGGCTGGTTGACTTCCCAAAACTTTTGCGGCGCGAGGCGAATGCGCGCCCCGTTCGCCCCACCGCGCTTGTCGCTCACGCGGAACGTGGCCGCCGAGGCCCAGGCCGTCGTCACCAGTCGGGAAATGGAGAGGCCGGATGCGAGGATCCTGGCCTTCAGGTCAGCAATGTCCTGCTCCCCGACCAATGCATGGTCGACTGCGGGAACAGGGTCTTGCCACAGCAGCTCCTCCTTGGGCACAAGCGGGCCAAGGTAGCGCGCGATCGGCCCCATGTCACGGTGCGTGAGCTTGTACCAGGCCCTCGCGTAGGCATCAGCAAATTCCTGGGGATTCTGCTGGAAACGCCTGGAAATCTTCTCGTAAGCGGGGTCCATCCTCAGGGAGAGGTCGGTCGTTGCCATGAACGGGGCATGCCGCTTCGACGGATCGTGCGCGTCTGGCACAGTCCCCGCGCCAGCGCCGTCCTTGGGCGTCCACTGATGCGCGCCGGCAGGGCTCGTCGTCAGCTCCCACTCATAGCCGAACAGGGTGTCGAAGTAGCTGTTATCCCACGTGGTAGGGGTGGGGGTCCATGCGCCTTCCAGGCCGCTGGTAATGGTATGGACGCCTTTGCCGCTGCCGAAGGTGTTTTTCCAGCCAAAGCCTTGTTCCGCGATGTCTGCACCTTCGGGCTCGCGTCCGACATACTTCTCCGGATCGGCCGCGCCATGGGTTTTGCCGAAGGTGTGCCCGCCGGCGCACAGAGCCACTGTTTCCTCGTCGTTCATCGCCATGCGAGCGAAGGTCTCGCGAATATCCCGGGCTGCAGCGATAGGGTCCGGGTTGCCATTGGGCCCTTGCGGGTTCACGTAGATCAGGCCCATCTGAACGGCGCCGAGCGGGTCCTCGAGTCGACGGTCCCCGGTGTAACGCTTGTCGCCAAGCCAGGTGTCTTCAGATCCCCAGTAAATGTCTTCACCTGGCTCCCAGACGTCTTCGCGCCCACCGGCGAAACCGAAAGTCTTGAATCCCATCGAATCCATCGCGACGGTTCCGGTCAGAACGATCAGGTCAGCCCAGGAGATCTTCCGGCCGTATTTCTGCTTGATCGGCCAAAGCAGGCGACGAGCCTTGTCAAGGTTGCCGTTGTCCGGCCAGCTGTTAAGGGGCGCAAATCGCTGTGTGCCAAAGCCTGAGCCACCGCGACCATCGCCGATACGGTAGGTGCCTGCGCTGTGCCACGCCATACGGACGAAGAATGGCCCGTAGTGGCCATAGTCCGCGGGCCACCAGTCTTGCGAATCCGTCATCAAGGCATGGAGGTCCTTGACCACGGCATGCAGGTCGAGGCTCTTGAACTCCTCAGCGTAGTTGAACGCCTTGCCCATGGGATCCGACTTTTCGGAGTGCTGGTGCAGGATCTTCAGGTTCAGCTGATTTGGCCACCAGTCTGCATTGGTCCGGCCCCCGGCTACTGTGGGTTGACTGGCACTGTTCGAGAACGGGCATTTGATTTGGGTCGACATGGCTCTCTTCGTTGGTTGATTGCAATTCAGTACGTCGTCGACTTTAAAGTTTGGGCACCGATCCATCAACGCAATTTTCCTAACCGGGTCGATAGTGCGAGCCGACAAACTTGCCGGGGCTGCCTCTGCGCAGGTATGCGGGAGTTCAAAAAAAGGGACCAACCGGAGGAACCGGTTGGTCCCTTTTTAATGGTGGTGGGGCCGAAACCCGCGCCAAACCTAGCTAACTCAGCAGGTAGCGGCGGTTGGGCATCGCGAGCGAGGATCGTGCAGAATGTTTCTTTGCCCCCGTCGCAATACTTTGGCGCCCTTCCTGTACTTACAAGGCGCCCATGAATCGAAGTGACAAGATAACCTCCGATCCGGACCCCCTTGCCTTCTTGATGGGGGGCGGCGAGATGGGCAGCTTGATCCGGTCGATGGACTGGTCAAAGACCTCGCTGGGTCCAGCGGCCGGGTGGCCGCAGAGCCTGCGCACGACCGTCAGCATCTGCCTGGCGTCAGACCTGCCTATCTGCGTCATCTGGGGACCGGGGCTGGTCCAGCTTTACAACGATGCGTATCGGGTCATTTGCGGTGACAAGCATCCGCGGTCGATGGGGCAGAACTTCTCCGAGTGCTGGAAGGAGGCGTGGCCGGTCATTGGCGAGGCGCATGACTGCGCTTTGGCAGGCGACAAGGCCTTTCTGGAAACCCAGCACATCTTCCTCGAACGGTACGGGTTTCTGGAGGAGCGCTTTTTCACGTTCTCGTTCAGTCCTATCCGCGACGAGACCGGGCGCGTCGGCGGCCTGTTTCACCCCGTCATCGAAATGACGACCCAGATGCTCAGCGAGCGGAGGACACGGGCAGTGCGTGACGTCATCGCCCATCCGTCGGTAGACAGGGGGCGCTACGGGCGCTGGGGGCGGCGCTTTGAACACGTCGCCGAACTGCTCCTTGAACAGCCGCGCATCCTCGGCGTTGTCGATCTGAACCTCATCGACGCTTGCGCCTGACGGCGTGCGCAGTCCGCGAATAATGAGTTCTCGCGCCTTGCCCGATTGGAGGCTGGCGATGACGTCGGAGACCCCCCTGTGCCAATATGACCTGCTACACCTACCCCCGATAGTTCAGTGAGCAACGAGGTAGGTATGACGATCAACAACAAATCCGAGACAACGATGGAAGCAGCGAAGAGTTTGCCCGAATTGCCCGCATCGCAGGAAG
>JANXVP010000164.1 GCA_025351615.1 Ramlibacter sp.
CGCGTTCGGCCATCCGTGCCTTGGCTTGCCCGACCGTGAACTCGCCGTAGTGAAAGATACTTGCGGCCAGCACGGCGTCGGCGCCGCCCAGCTGGATTCCGTCGGCCAGGTGATCTAGGGTGCCGACGCCGCCCGACGCAATCACCGGGACCGGCACCGCATCGCTGACAGCGCGCGTCAGCTCCAGGTCGAAGCCGGATCTGGTGCCGTCCCGGTCCATGCTGGTGAGCAGGATCTCGCCGGCGCCGCGGCGCACCATTTCCATCGCCCATTGAACCGCGTCGAGGCCGGTGTTCTTGCGCCCGCCATGGCTGTACACGTCCCAGCCCGGACCGCGTGCCGCTGCTTCCCAGGCGGACCGGCGTTTGGCATCGATGGCCACCACGATGCATTGGGCCCCATATTTGCCGGAGGCCGCTTCGATGATCCGTGGATCGGCGATGGCGGCCGAGTTGAAGCTGGTCTTGTCGGCGCCCGCGTTGAGCAGCCGGCGCACGTCTTCGACGGTGCGGACCCCCCCGCCGACGGTCAGCGGGATGAAGACCTGGGACGCCACCGCTTCGATGATGGGCAGGATCAGGTCACGGTCGTCGCTGGTCGCCGTGATGTCCAGGAATGTGAGTTCGTCGGCGCCCTGCTCGTTATAGCGAGCCGCAATCTCGACCGGGTCGCCGGCATCGCGCAGCTCCAGGAAGTTCACTCCCTTGACAACCCTGCCGCCCGTGACATCCAGGCACGGGATGATGCGTTTGGCGAGCATCAGGTTCCCAGTTCGTCGGCTTTGGCCTGGGCCTGGGAAAAATCCAGGTCGCCCGAGTAGATCGCCCGGCCGCAGATCACGCCTTCGATGCCTTCGCCCTCCACCGCGCAAAGCTTCTCGATGTCGGCCATGTTCGACAGCCCGCCGGAAGCGATGACCGGGATGTGCAGCGCCTGCGCCAGCTTGACGGTGGCCTCGATATTGATGCCTGAAAGCATGCCGTCACGGCCGATGTCGGTGTAGATGATGGACTCGACGCCCCAGTCCTCGAACTTGCGCGCGAGGTCCACCACTTCGTGGCCCGTCAGCTTGCTCCACCCATCGGTTGCGACCTTGCCGTCCCTGGCGTCCAGGCCGACGATGATGTGGCCGCCAAAAGCGCTGCAGGCGTCCTTGAGGAAACCCGGATTCTTGACGGCCGCCGTCCCGATGATCACGTAACGCAGGCCGCCGTCGATGTACTTCTCGATCGTATCGAGGTCCCGGATGCCGCCGCCCAGCTGGACCGGGATGTCGTCGCCGACGGCTTTGAGGATCGCGCGGATTGCGGTGAAGTTCTGTGGCTTGCCGGCGAAGGCGCCGTTCAGGTCTACGAGATGCAGGCGCCGCGCGCCCTTTGCCAGCCAGTTGCGCGCCATGGCAGCCGGGTCTTCGCTGAACGTGGTGGCCTGGTCCATGTCGCCCTGCTTCAGGCGGACACAGTGACCGTCTTTCAGGTCGATCGCGGGAATGAGGAGCATCTTGGGGAGCGGGCTGCGACCGGCTCAGCCCGGGCGCGTCGGGCCGGACCACTGGTCATGTCTGGGCGAACGGGTCAGGGTCAGGGGTTCCAGTGCAGGAAGTTCCGGTACAGGGCCAAGCCGTGGTCTGCGCTTTTCTCGGGGTGGAATTGGGTTGCAAAAATATTATCGCGTGCAATCGCGGCGGTAAAGCGGGCGCCGTAATCCGCCTCGCCCACGCTGTGGCGCGCATCCGACGTTCGGGCATAAAAACTGTGCACGAAATAGAAGTAGCTGCCGTCGGGGACCCCCGCCCACACGGGGTGTGACCCTGCGGAGCCGGCAGCATCCGCGTGCGGCACCTGCCAGACCCGGTTCCAGCCCATCTGGGGCACCTTGTAGCGGCTGCCGTCGGGTTGCAGGCGCCCCGCCAGGTCGAATTTGACCACCTCTCCGGGGATCAAGCCCAGGCCTGCGGTGGGGCCCTCGGCACTTCGATCGACCAGCATCTGCATGCCGACACAAACGCCGAACAGCGGCTTGGAGGCCGCGGCTTCCAGCACCGGTTCCAGCAAACCCGATTCACGCAGTTCCCGCATGCAGTCCGGCATCGCGCCCTGCCCCGGCAACACGATGCGCTCGGCCCGCCGGACGTCCTCGGCGCGTGCCGTGACCAGCACTTCGAAGTTGCTGCCCAGCGCAACATGCCGCACTGCCTGCGAGACCGAACGCAGGTTGCCCATGCCGTAATCGACCACCGCCACAGTTCTCATCGCATCAGGTCCGCGCCGTCTCCGCAAGCCAGGGCAGTCTGAAACCGCTCAAAGCGAGCCCTTGGTGCTGGGAATGGTGCCGACCGCGCGCGGGTCCAGTTCGAGCGCGGAACGCAGGGCTCGGGCAAACGCCTTGAACACGGTCTCGCATTGGTGGTGGGCGTTCTCGCCGCGCAGGTTGTCGATGTGCAGCGTAACGAATGCGTGGTTGGCAAAGCCCTGGAAGAACTCGTGGGCCAGCTGGCTGTCGAAGGTGCCGATCATGCCGCTCTTGAACGGTACGTTCATCACCAGCCCCGGGCGTCCGGAAAAATCGATCACCACTCTGGACAGTGCTTCGTCGAGCGGGACGTAGGCATGGCCGTAGCGGCGGATGCCCTTCTTGTCCCCCACCGCCTTGTAGACCGCCTGGCCCAGGGTGATGCCCACGTCTTCCACCGTGTGGTGGCCGTCGATGTGAAGGTCTCCCGTGGCCCGGATGTCCAGGTCGATCAGGCCATGGCGCGCGATCTGATCCAGCATGTGGTCGAAAAAGCCGATACCGGTGGCAAGACTGGCCTTGCCGGTGCCATCCAGGTCGACCCGGACGGTGATGCTGGTCTCCGCGGTATTGCGTGCAACCTCGGCCTGGCGGGAATGGTCCGGATTGCGGTCAGCGGTGGCGGGTGGAGTCATAGGGAGGCCTTGAGCGCCGCCAACAGCTGCGTGTTCTCGCCCTCGGTTCCGACGGTGAGCCGCAGGCAGTTCGCCAGCAATGGATGCATTTTAGAAACGTTCTTGACCAGCACGCCGTTGGCCTTCAAACCGTCGAAGGTGCGCTGTGCATCGGGAAAGCGCGCCAGGATCATGTTGGCGTCGCTCGGCCAGGCTTTGACACCGGGCAGTTCGGCCAGCGCGTGCTGCAGGCGTGACCGCTGCGCCCGCAGTCCGGCAGCCTGCGCCGCGAACACTTCCCGATGTTCCAGTGCGAATAACGCGGTCTCGCAATTGAGCACGCTGATGTTGTAGGGCGGCCGGACCTTGTCGAATTCAGCGACCAGCGCTTTGGGGCCGATCAGGTAGCCGATCCGCACACCAGCCAATCCGAATTTGCTCAGCGTGCGCAGCAGCAGCACGTGGCTGTGCCGGTGTACCCGGTCAATGTAACTGCGGCTGGAAAACGGCTGGTACGCCTCGTCGATCACCACCAGCCCGGGAGCCGCTTCGACCACCTGTTCGATGACCGCATCGTCCCAGAGGTTGGCGGTCGGGTTGTTCGGATAGGCCAGGTAGACGATCGAGGGCTGGTGTTGCGCGATCGCCGCCAGCATGGCCTTTTCATCGAGCTCGAAGTCGGGCGTCAGGTCCACGCCGATGAACTTCAGTCCCTGCAGCTGGGCGCTCACCCCGTACATGACGAAGCCCGGCAGCGGCGCCAGGATCGACGCGCCAGGCACGTCGCACGCCATGGCGATCAGCGAGATCAGTTCGTCCGAGCCGTTGCCCAGCATGATGTCGAAATCGTCGGGCATGCTCGCATAGAACGCGAGAGCGCGGCGCAGGTCATCCACCTGGCCGGCGGGGTAACGGTTCAGCGCCAGGGCGCCGAGCCGCTGGCCGAGCTGCGCCTGCAGTTCGGGCGCCAGCCGGTGCGGGTTCTCCATGGCATCGAGCTTGATCAGCCCGGCCGAGGGCTGGATGGCATACGCATGCATCGACTGGATATCCTGCCGGATGCGCTGCTTCAGGTCGCGCTGCCGCGCCGCTGTCATTTGCGCAACCTCATCTCGGCGGCGAGGGCATGGGCTTGCAAGCCTTCGCCATAAGCCAGTACGGCCGCGATCGCTCCGAGTGTTTGCGCACCCGCTTCGCTCACCTCGATCACGCTGCTGCGCTTCTGGAAGTCGTACACGCCGAGCGGGCTGGAAAAACGCGCAGTGCCGCCGGTGGGCAGCACATGGTTGGGACCGGCGCAATAGTCGCCCAGCGACTCGCTGGTGAATGCGCCCAGGAAGATTGCGCCCGCATGCCGCAACAAAGGCTCCCAGCGATGGGGCTCGCTGCTGGCAACTTCGAGATGTTCCGGTGCGATGCGGTTGCTGATCTCGCAAGCTTCTTCCATGCTGCGGGTGTGAATCAAGGCGCCCCGGCCGTTGAGTGACCTGGCGATGATGCTGGCGCGCGGCATCTGCGGCAGCAGCCGCTCGATCTCCGCCTGAACCCGGTCGATATAGGCTGCGTCGGGGCAGAGCAGGATGCTTTGCGCCAGCTCGTCGTGCTCGGCCTGGCTGAACAGGTCCATCGCCACCCAGTCAGGCGGCGTGCTGCCGTCTGCGAGCACCAGGATTTCGCTCGGGCCGGCAATCATGTCGATCCCGACCGTGCCGAACACCCGCCGCTTCGCGCTGGCCACATACGCGTTCCCCGGCCCGGTAATCTTGTCGACAGCGGGAATGGTCGCCGTGCCGTAAGCCAACGCCGCCACGGCCTGGGCGCCGCCGACGGTGAAGGCCCGGCTGACTCCGGCGATATGCGCCGCGGCCAGGACCAACGCGTTCTTCTCGCCGCATGGGGTCGGCACCACCATGATGATTTCGCCGACGCCGGCGACGTGCGCCGGGATCGCATTCATCAGCACCGATGACGGATAGGCCGCCTTGCCGCCGGGCACATAGATGCCGACGCGGTCCAGCGGCGTGACCTTCTGCCCGAGCAGCGTGCCGTCTTCGTCGCGGTAGCTCCAGCTTGCGCCGTTGGCCTTCTTGTGTGCCTCGTGGTAGCTGCGCACCCGGCGCGCGGCTGCCTGCAGCGCGCTGCGTTGGGTCTCAGGCAAGGCATCGAAGGCGGATTTCAGCTGCGCCTGGCTCAGTTCCAGCGCTCCCACCGACGTGGCGTTCATGCCATCGAAACGGTTGCTGTACTCGAGCACCGCGGCGTCGCCGCGTTGCCGCACGTCGTCGAGGATCTGCGCGACGACGTGCTCGACCTCGGCGTCGGTTTCGGCGGACCAATGCAGTCGCGCGCGAAAATCAGCCTCGAACGCGGCAGCAGCGGTCGACAGACGGGCAGGTACGGCAGTCGGGGTCATGTCGGTTCGGCAGTCATGGCCTGTTCAAAGGCATTGATGATGCTGCGAATCTCATCGCGTTTGAGCTTGAGCGCAGCCTGGTTCACCACCAGCCGCGAGCTGATGTCCATGATCCGCTCGACCTCGACAAGGTTGTTGGCCTTGAGCGTGCCGCCGGTGGAGACCAGGTCGACGATGGCGTCAGCCAACCCGGTCAGCGGCGCCAGCTCCATGCTTCCGTAAAGCTTGATCATGTCGACGTGCACGCCCTTCGCGGCGAAAAATTCACGCGCGATCGACACGTATTTGGTGGCAACCTTCAGGCGCGAGCCCTGGCGGACGGCTGACTCATAGTCGAAATCAGAGCGCACCGCGACGCTGATCCGGCATTTCGCAATTTGCAGGTCCAGCGGCTGGTAAAGGCCCTGGCTGCCGTGCTCGATCAGAGTGTCCAGCCCGGTGACGCCCAGGTCGGCGCCGCCGTACTGCACATAGGTCGGAACGTCGCTTGCCCGTACCAGCACCACCCGCACCAGCGGGTTGCGCGTTGCCAGGATCAGTTTGCGAGACTGCTCCGGATCGTCCAGCACCTCGATTCCGGCCGCCCGCAGTAGCGGCAACGTCTCTTCGAAAATGCGTCCTTTGGACAGGGCCAGGGTGATCATCCCTTGACCCGCTCGATATCGGCGCCGATGGCGCGCAGCTTGGCTTCCATCTGGTCGTAACCGCGGTCCAGGTGGTAGATGCGATCGACGATGGTTTCGCCTTCGGCGACCAGGCCGGCGATCACCAGGCTGGCCGATGCACGCAGGTCGGTGGCCATCACCACCGCGCCCGACAGGCTTTCAACGCCTTCGATCACGGCGAACTTGCCATCCACCTGAATCCGGGCGCCCAGCCGCACCATTTCGTTGACGTGCATGAACCGGTTTTCGAAGATGGTTTCGGTCA
Source organism: Ramlibacter sp. (assembly GCA_025351615.1). Lineage (GTDB taxonomy): Bacteria > Pseudomonadota > Gammaproteobacteria > Burkholderiales > Burkholderiaceae_C > Ramlibacter. The sequence goes on from JANXVP010000164.1 coordinate 6,250, forward strand.
CCTTCGACGGCCCCTCGGCAATCACGTTCAGTGCCATGAACTGGGCCTGCATGTCAGTCGGAAACCCAGGATATTCGGTGGTCCTAAAGCTTTGCGCCACCAGGCGACCTTGCGAATGCAGGTGGATCCCGTCCTCCACTGCGGCGACGCTGGCGCCGGCGTCGCGCAACTTGTCGATCACCGCTTCGAGGTGGTCGGCGCGGCCGTGCCGCAGCACCACATCGCCCCCGGTGGCGGCCACCGCACACAGAAAGGTGCCGGCCTCGATTCGGTCCGCAACCACCCGATGGGTGCAGCCGTGCAACTTCTCGACACCCTGGATCCGGATCCGGCTGGTGCCGTGTCCTTCGATCTTCGCGCCCATGGCGATGAGCATCTCCGCCAGGTCGGTGATCTCAGGCTCCTGGGCGGCGTTTTCCAGGACAGTTTCACCTTCGGCAAGCGTGGCCGCCATCAGGAAATTTTCGGTGCCGGTCACGGTCACCATGTCGGTACGGATGCTCGCACCCCGGAGACGGTCGCGGCCCTTGGGCAGCTTTGCAATCATGTAGCCGTGTTCGACGACGATGTCCGCACCCATGGCCTGCAACCCCTTGATGTGCTGGTCGACAGGCCGCGAGCCGATCGCGCAGCCGCCTGGCAGCGAGACGGTGGCGTCGCCAAATCGCGCCAGCAGTGGCCCCAGCGCCAGCACCGACGCGCGCATGGTCTTCACCAGCTCATAGGGCGCTTCGGGAGAGCTCAGCTTGCTGGAGTCGATGCGCACGGAGCCGTCGCCGGCCCGGTCGACGGTGACGCCCATGTTGCGGATCAGCTGGAGCATGGTGGCGACATCCTGCAGTCGCGGCACGTTTAGAAGCGTCACCGGCTCGCTGGTCAGCAGCGCTGCGCACAGCTCGGGCAAGGCTGCATTCTTGGCCCCGGAGATCCGGACCTCGCCATGGAGCTGGCGGCCCCCGCGAATCAGCAATTTGTCCATGGAAAACTCAGGTGGGTGTGGATGACGCCGCCCATTCGGCCGGCGTCAGGGTCTTCATCGACAGGGCGTGCACCTCGTCAGTCTGCATTCTCGCACCCAGCGTTGCGTAAACCCGCTGGTGCCGCTGGATCGGACGCTTGCCCTCGAATTCGGCGGAGACGATCACGGCTGACCAGTGCCGCCCGTCGCCATCCACCTCAAGGTGGGTGCACTGCAGGCCCGCGGCGATGACGGATTGGAGTTCGGCGGCATTCATCAGGGTCTTTCAGGGCGTTCAGCCGCGGATCTTGTAGCCGATGCGCAACAGGTTGACGGCGATGGCGCTCACGACGAGCAGCGCCGAACCCACGATGCCCAGGCTCAGCCACGGCGACACATCGCTGACGCCGAAGAAACCATAGCGAAAACCGTCGATCATGTAGAAAAACGGGTTGAGATGGCTCACCTGCTGCCAGAAAGCAGGCAGCGAATGAATGGAATAGAACACGCCGGACAAAAAGGTCATGGGCATGATGACGAAATTCTGGAACGCGGCCATCTGGTCAAACTTTTCGGCCCACAGTCCGGCGATGACACCTAGGGCGCCCAGCATCGCCGCTCCCATCACTGCAAACACCACACTCCACAGCGGAGCGACGAATTGCGGGCGGACAAAAAAGGAAGTCACTGCGAAAACGCCGATTCCGACTGCCAGGCCGCGCACCACGGACGAGCCGACATACGCGCAAAACCAGCTCCAGTGCGACAGCGGCGTCAGCAGCACGAACACCAGGCTGCCCATGATCTTGCTCTGCACCAGCGAGGACGAACTGTTGGCAAAAGCGTTCTGCAACATGCTCATCATCACCAGTCCCGGGATCAGGAAGGCGGTGTACTCGACCCGGTCGTACACCTTCACATTGTTCTGAAGCACATGGCCGAAGATCAGCAGGTACAGCACCGCCGTGAGGATCGGGGCCGCCACCGTCTGGACGCCCACCTTCCAGAAGCGCAACACTTCCTTGTACAGCAGGGTTTGCCAGCCGATCACGAGGATGTCGCCCCCACGCTTGTCACTTCGAGTCCTGCGCTGCCTCGCGAGGGGGCCTTCAAGTCCAGGGGCGGCCCGTCGACGCTCAACGCCGAAACGTGCCCAGCAGACATCACGTCGAGAAATACGTCCTCGAGATCGGCCTTGCGAATCTCGACGTCCTCGACCCGAAGCCCGGCCCGGCGAATGATCGACAGGTACTCCTCGATCTGGTGGGCGTCTTGCGCCGGCAGCTGCACGATCCGGCCGGTGACCCGCGCCTTGCCGTCGAACTCAGGAGGCAGAGCGCTGTCGATCTTGAAGCGCAGCACGTTGCTGGTAGCCGATTTGAGCAACTCGCTGGTGCGCTCCAGCGCCACGACCCGTCCGGCCTTGAGCATGGCAATCCGGCTGCACAGCGCCTCAGCCTCTTCCAGATAGTGGGTGGTCAGCAGCACCGTGTGCCCCTGCTTGTTCAATTTGACGATGAATTGCCACAGAGCTTGCCGCAATTCGACATCCACGCCAGCTGTCGGCTCATCGAGCACGATCACGGGCGGCTTGTGGACCAGGGCCTGCGCGACCAGTACCCGTCGCTTCATGCCGCCTGAAAGCTGGCGCATATTGGACGACGCCTTGTCCGCGAGACCGAGGCTTTCGAGCAATTCTTTGATCCAGGCATCGTTGTTCCTGAGGCCGAAATAGCCCGACTGGATCCGCAGCGCCTCGCGCACGGTGAAGAACGGATCGAACACCAATTCCTGGGGCACCACCCCCAGCTTGCGCCGGGCTGCACCATAGTCGGACTGAACGTCGCTGCCCAGCACCAAGGCCCTGCCGGATGTGGGGCGCGCCAGCCCCGCGAGGATGCTGATCAGCGTCGTCTTGCCGGCTCCGTTGGGACCGAGCAGGCCGAAGAACTCGCCCTGCTGGATGTCGAAGCTCACGCCGTCCAGCGCCTGAAGTGGCCCGCGCGTGGAAGCAAATGTTTTGGAGACGGACTGGAACGAGATCGCGGGCATGGCAGCCTGCGATTTTAGCTGTGGCGCAACAAGCCCTGTGGCCGTGGCGCCGGTCAGGGCGCGGCCGGCAGCAGTTCGGCGACCCCGTACAGGCCCGCCAGCACCCGCAGGCGCGGGGGCAGTGCCTTGACCGAAAAAGTCTTGCCCAAAGCCAGCGCCTCACGCCGGCAATCGAGCAGTACGGCCAAGGCCGACGAGTCGAACCGGGTCAGCGAGGCTGCGTCCGCCACAACGCTTGGGGAAGGATCGGTTCGAAGGCCCTGCTGGAGCATGCGGCAGGAAGCCGCAGCATGCTCGTGGGTCAACTCGGCAGGCAGCACGAGCACCGGCAGGCCTCAGCTCTTCTTGGCGGCGTTGGACCGGTTGCGCTCCGCCAGTGTGGCGATGAGGCCATCGACGCCCTTCGCGCTGATCTCCTGCGCGAACTGGCTGCGGTAAGTTTCCACCAGCCACACGCCAAGCACGTTCAGGTTGTAGATCTTCCAGCCGCCAGCCGTCTTTTCCATCCTGTAGTCAAGCTGGATCGGGTCACCGCGCCCGCGCACCTCGGTGCGCACGACAACTTCGGTGTCGGTAGCAGCGGCGCGTTGCGGCTTGACGCTGATCACCTGGTCGTTCACCTGTTCCAGTGCGCCCGAATAAGTCCGAACCAGCAAGGTTTTGAACTCGTCCTGCAGACGCTTCTGCTGTTCGGGGGTGGCCTGTCGCCAAGTCGGCCCGACTGCGGAAGCAGTCATGCGCTTGAAGTCGACATTCGGCATGATCTTGCTGTCGACCACAGCCATGATCCGGGCGGTGTCGCCGCTCTGCAGGGCCTTGTCGGACTTGATGGAGGCCATGACCTCTTCCGACAGGCGCTGGATCAGTGCGTCGGGCGATTCTTCCACGGCGTGCGCCAATGGCGCCAGGCCGAGGCTGCAAGCAGCCAGCACTGCGGCAGCGAAGTGGGCAAAAACACGTCTTTTCATGAATTCTCTTTCGTGCGGCAACTCCGCGGAGACGATTGGAACATCCACCCTCCGGTCGGTTCCGGCCACGCCGGATCGATTGGCAACAGAGTGCAACCCCTTTAACGCGCGACAGGGACAGTTGGTTGTCCGCGCACGGGATTCGCGGCCGGCTTGGCGGCTGGCTCCGAGGCCGGCTCCGCACCCGGGTCCGCCGGAATATCGGCCGGGTCGGAATCGAAAATCTCCGCGCGGCGCTTTTGCAGATGAGCATCGCGAATGAAAGTGTATTTGTCCAGCGCAGCCTCTTCCAGAACCGCGCCTACCCGCAAGGAGTTCGACCGCTGGTTGACCGCCCTCAGCACATACAGCCCATACCGCTCGTCGAACGCTTTGACATAGTGGACCGGGTCGCCTTGGCGGTCGAAGGTGAGGGAGAGTGTGTCCCGCAATGTG
>JANXVP010000195.1 GCA_025351615.1 Ramlibacter sp.
ACGTGTCGCAACTTTTGGCCGGCAATCAGCATTTCCGGATGCACGAGGAACTCGGCACCGGGCCCGGCTTTTTCTACCTATGGGATCGGAACCAGACATGAGCGCAGCGCAGAACCGCTTCAAGCAAGCTCGCGCCCCCTCGGGGGGCAGCGCAGCGGGCTTGCCCGCAAGCGTGGGGGCCACATGAGCTACGGACCCAATCCCTGGCAGCAGGCGCACTGGGACTGGCGCGCCGCCGGCAACTTCATCTGCGGCGGTGCCGGCGCGGGCCTGGTGATCTTCACGGTGCTGTCCGGCCTGCAGGGCCTGGCCGCGCCCCTGGCGATCCTGGCCGGTCTTGGGTTGGTCGGCCTGGGCCTGCTGTGCGTGTGGCTGGAGATCGGCCGGCCGCTGCGGGCGCTGAATGTCTTCTTCAACGTCCGCAGCTCGTGGATGTCGCGCGAAGCGCTGGTCTCGGTCTTCCTTTTTGCGCTCGGGCTGGGCCTGGCGGCCGGTGTGAAGTCCTGGGCTGCGCCCGTGGTGATCGCCGCCGTGGTCTTCATCTATTGCCAGGCGCGCATCGTGCAGGCGGCGCGGGGCATCCCTGCCTGGCGCGAACCGCTGACCGTGCCGCTGCTGATGACGACCGGCCTGGCCGAGGGTGCCGGCCTGTTCTGGCTTGCCGCCGCGTGGCAAGGCGCGGGCGGGACGCTGCTCGCTTCAATATTTGCCTTGCTGGTGCTGGGGCGCTGGGTGCTCTGGCGCGCCTGGCGCAGCCGCGTCGCCACGCTCAGCGCGCCGCGTGCGCTGGCCGAGATCGATCGTGTCGGCCCGGCCTTGCTGTGGATCGGCACCGTGGTGCCTCTGGTCCTGGCTGTGGTGGCTGCGACCGGATTGTTGCCAGCGGCCTGGACTTCAGTGCTGTTGGCTGCTGCGGGTCTTGGCGTTGCCGCGACGGGCGCCTGGTTCAAGTTCACGCTGATCACCCGCGCCGCTTTCAACCAGGGCTTTGCCCTGGCACGGCTGCCGGTGCGCGGCGTGCCGCACTGATTTTTCAACCCGACGCAGGATCACTTATGGGTGCACTCTCGAGAGCGGAAACCGGGCTTCGCGCCGGACAGGCCGAACGCAGTTTCCTGCATGCGGAACAGGAGACAATGCCGCGCGAACGGCTGGCGCAGTTGCAGCTCGGGCGGCTGCAGACGACGGTGCGCAATGCCTTCGACAACGTGCCACTGGTGCGGCAGCGGCTGGAGGCAAAAGGCCTGCAGCCGGCCGACATTGGCAGCCTGGCGGATGTGGCGCTGCTGCCGTTCACGGTGAAGACCGACCTGCGCGACCAATACCCGTTCGGTCTGTTTGCGCGGCCCTGCGACCAGCTCGCCCGGCTGCATGCTTCGTCGGGGACCACGGGCAAGGCAACCGTGGTCGGCTATACAAAAGAGGACCTCGACACCTGGGCGGACCTGATGGCACGCTCGATGTACGCGGCCGGCGCCCGCCGCGGCGATGTCGTCCACAACGCTTACGGCTACGGCCTGTTCACCGGCGGCCTGGGAGCGCACTACGGGGCCGAGCGGCTGGGCGCCGTTGTGGTTCCGGTGTCGGGGGGTTCGACCGAACGGCAGGTCGGCCTCATCATGGATTTCAAGGCGCGGGTGCTGTGCGCCACGCCCTCGTATGCGCTTGCCATCGCCGAGGTGGCGCAGCAGCAGGGCATCGACCTGCGCACCGGAGGACTTCGCATCGGCCTATTCGGCGCGGAACCCTGGAGCACGGCGATGCGCCGCGAGATCGAGTCCCGGCTCGGCCTGAAAGCGATGGACGTTTACGGCCTGTCGGAGATCATGGGCCCTGGCGTCGCCTGCGAATGCGAATGCCAGGATGGCCTGCACGGGTGGGAGGATCATTTCCTGTTCGAGGTGATCGACCCTGAAACCGGCCTTGCGCTGCCGGAGGGCGAGGCGGGCGAGCTGGTGATCACCACGCTGACCAAGCAGGCGCTGCCGATGCTGCGTTACCGCACGCGGGACATCACGCGCCTGACGACAGCACCTTGCGACTGCGGCCGCACCCATGTGCGGATCCTGCGCATCACCGGGCGCAACGACGACATGCTGATCATCCGCGGCGTCAACGTCTATCCCTCGCAGATCGAAGCCGTGCTGGTCGGGCGGCCCAACATCGCACCGCACTACCAGCTGGTGGTCGAGCGGCGCGGCATCCTGGACATCGTGAGCATCGAGGTCGAGACGGCGCCCGGCACCGATGCCGAACTGTTCGGCGCCATCGCGCGCGATGTCGCGCACCACATCAAGTCGCGGGTCGGCATCACGACCCAGGTTTCCGTGCTGTCGCCGGGAGCGATTCCCCGCTCGCAGGGCAAAGCCGTGCGGGTGCGCGACCTGCGGCCCAGGGAGGGGTGAGATGGCTATGCAATTGCTCAGTCTGGAGGTCAACGGCCGCCCGCACCAGGTCGCGGCTCCGGGCAGCGCGCTGCTGCTGGAAGTGCTGCGCGACCAGCTCGGCCTCACCGGCACCAAGCAGGGCTGCGACGGCGGAGAATGCGGCGCCTGCACGGTGCTGGTCGACGGCCAGCCGCGGCTGGCTTGCATCACGCTGGCCGCCAGCGTCGCCGGAAAGCAGATCGAAACCATCGAAGGATTGTCCGAGGCCGGCCGCATGAGCCGCCTGCAGCAGGCGTTTCACGAGCAGTTGGGCACGCAGTGCGGCTTTTGCACGCCGGGCATGGTGATGGCCGCCGAGGCGCTGCTGCGGCGCGAGCCCAGGCCGACCGAGCCGCAGATCCGCGAAGCGCTGGCCGGCAACCTGTGCCGGTGCACCGGCTACGTCAAGATCATCGAGTCGGTGCAGGCAGCCGCCGGAGGGGGGCCATGAAGCGCGACCCGCACGCGCTGGAGCGTCCGCCCGCGCCTCCCACCCATTCGATCGGCAAGCGCACGCCGCTGGTGGACGGGATCGAGAAAGTCACCGGGCGGGCGCGCTATACCGCCGACCTGCCCATGAGCGAGACCCTGGTCGGCCTGATCGGTCGCAGCCCGGTCGCCCATGCCTTCATCCGCTCGATCGACACCCGCCGTGCGCTCGCGATTCCCGGTGTCCGCGCCGTGATCACGGGCGAGGAATTCAGCGCGCCGTACGGCGTCATTCCGATCGCGCAGAACGAATGGCCGCTGGCGCGCGGCAAGGTGCGCTACCGCGGCGAACCGCTGTTCGCCGTAGCCGCCCGCGACGAAGCCGCGGCGCGCGCCGCGCTGGCCGCGGTCGAGGTCGTATTCGATGCGCTGCCGCCCCTTTTCAGCGCGGCCGAGGCCCGGGCAGAAGGCGCGGTGCTGTTGCACGACAACAGGCCCGGCAACCTGGAGCGACAGGTCGAGCAGGAGTTCGGCGATGTCGAAGCCGGCTTCGCCAGCGCCGACCTGGTGCTCGAGCGCCGCTATGAATGCGCCGAGGTCGCGCACGGCCAGATCGAACTCAATGCCACGGTGGCGCACTGGGAGCCCGAGCGCGAGCGCCTGACCGTGCACTCCGTCAGCCAGGTTCCGTACTACCTTCACCTGATGCTGGCGCAGACGCTCGGCATCGACCGCTCGCAGGTGCGCGTCGTCAAGCCGTTCGTCGGCGGCGGCTTCGGCCACCGCGTCGAGCCGCTCAACTTCGAGATGATCACGGCGGCCCTGGCGCGCGCCGCGGGCGGCACCGTGAAGCTGGAGCTGACGCGCGAAGAGGTGTTTCTCACCCATCGCGGCCGGCCCCACACGGAGGTCCGGCTCAAGATCGGCCTGAAGCGCAGCGGCGAGATCACGGCGCTGGACGCGGAAGTGACCCAGCGCGGCGGAGCCTATGGTGGCTATGGCCTGGTCACCATCCTGTACGCCGGCGCCTTGCTGCACGCGCTCTACAAGGTGGGCGCTGTGCGCTATCGCGGTTACCGGGTCTACACCAACCTGCCGCCTTGCGGCGCGATGCGCGGCCACGGAGCGGTGAACGTGCGCTTCGCGATCGAGTCGCTGCTCGACGAAATGGCGCCCCGGCTCGGGCTCGACCCGTTCGCGTTGCGCCGTGCCAACCTGATCGAGGTGCCGTACCGCACGCTCAACGACCTGCAGGTCAACTCCTACGGCTTGCCGCAATGCCTGGACGCGGTGGAGCGGGCCTCCGGCTGGCACGCGCGCCGCGGCAAGCTGGCGCCGGGGCGCGGGTTGGGCATGGCCTGCTCGCATTACGTCAGCGGCTCGGCCAAGCCGGTGCACTGGAGCGGCGAGCCGCATGCGGTCATCAACCTGAAGCTCGATTTCGACGGCAGCATCACGGTCCTGACCGGTGCCTCCGACATCGGGCAGGGCTCCACGACGCTGCTGACGCAGGTTGTGGCCGAGGTGTTGCTGCTTCCGATGGCACGCATCCGCGTCATTTCCGCCGACAGCGCGCTCACCCCCAAGGACAACGGCTCGTATTCCTCGCGCGTCTCGTTCATGGTGGGCAACGCGGCCCTGCGCGCGGCCGAAAACATGAAACGTGTGCTGGTCACCGCCGCAGCGAAGAAGCTTGAGGCGAGCGCCGACGACATCGAATGGGCCGGTGAATCCTGCTGGGTGACCGGCACTGAACGCAAGCTCGATTTCGGGCAGTGCGTGCAGGCGGCGCTGGCCGAGTCCGGCACGCTGACCGTCAAGGGAACCTGGTCGACGCCGCTGGAAACGCAGGGCGGCAAGTTCCGTGGCGCGGCCGTCGGTTCGACCGCGGGCTTCAGTTATGCCGCCCAGGTGGTCGAGGTGCAGGTGGATGAAGACACCGGCGCCGTGCACGTCGAAAAGGTGTGGGTCGCGCATGATTGCGGCCGCGCGCTCAACCCCCTCGCCGTCGAGGGCCAGGTCCAGGGAGCGGTCTGGATGGGCATGGGCCAGGCACTCTCGGAGGAAACGCAGTACCACGAGGGCCTCCCGCTGACCTCCAACCTGATCGACTACCGCATCCCGACCATCGCCGAGTCGCCGCCCATCGACGTGACGCTGATCGAAAGCATGGACCCGCTGGGACCGTTCGGCGCCAAGGAGGGCAGCGAAGGCGGCCTGCACGGTTTTCCGCCGGCCCTGACCAGTGCGATCGCCGACGCGCTCGGCCTGCGCCTGAACGCGCTGCCGGTGACGCCGGACCGGGTCTTCGATGCCTTGCAAACGCGCCGGCGTGAACTGCGCCTGCAGAAGGCGCGCAGCGCGCAGCAGGAGAGCTGAATGCACGCACTTTCCGATTTCAGCTTGCAACGGCCCTCCAGCCTCGCCGAGGCAGCTGCCATGCTGGCCGCAGAACCGGCCGCTCGGCTGGTCGCCGGCGGCACCGATCTGCTGCCCAACTTGCGGCGCGGGCTCGAGCGTCCGCCGGTCCTGGTCGACCTGTCGGGTGTCATCGGTTTCGACCTGGTGCAGGAGGCTGCGGATGGCAGCATCCTGCTGGGTGCCGGGCTGACGCTGGCCGCGCTCATGACCCACGCCACGATCATGGCGCGCCTGCCGGCACTGGCTGCAGCGGCCCGCGCCGCCGCCGGCCCTGGCCACCGCAGCGCGGCTACGCTGGGCGGCAACCTGTGCCAGGACACGCGCTGCGTGTTCTACAACCAGAGCGAGTGGTGGCGCGCCAGCAACGATTACTGCCTGAAGCGCGGCGGTGAGACATGCCATGTGGCGCCTCAGGGTGCGCGCTGCCATGCGGCGTTCAGCGGCGACCTGTCACCAGTGCTGCTTGTGCTGGGTGCGCAGGTCGAACTGCAAGCCGCCGGCAGCCGGCGGTGGTTGCCGCTGGCGGGGTTGTACCGCGACGACGGCGCCGCTCACCTGACGCTCGCATCTGGCGAATTGCTGACGCAGGTGTGCCTGCCCGCCGCACCGCCCGGCCAGGTGTGCGGCTATCGCAAGGCGCGGGTGCGCGGCGCGATTGACTTTCCGCTCGCTGCCGTAGCGATCTCACTGGCGCTGGAGCACGGCCGTGTCGCGTTGCTTGCCATCGGGCTGTCGGGCACCAACGCCCATCCGCTGTTGTTGACCGGCACCGGCGACTGCGTGGGCCTTGCGGTGGACGATGCCCTGCTGGCCCGGGTCGCGAAGCTGGTCCAGCAGCAGGTCAGCCCGATGCGAAGCACGGCCACCCCGTCGAACTACCGCCGCCAGGTGGCCGCCGCGCTCACGCGGCGGCTGCTGCGCGAGCTGGCCGGCACCTGATGCGTCGGCCACCAGCGCTTACCCAAATGCCAATGTGAGGAGACCTTGATGCTGTGTCCGAAATGCCGCGTGTCGCTCGTTGGCGGGAGCGTGGGCCATTACATCTGCTGCGCGGACGCGCCGGTGCAATGGCAGTGCGGGCGGTGCGGCAAGGTCAGCGAAGGCTTTGCCTTCCCCTACGGCAACTGCCCGCGGTGCGGCGGCAAGCTGGCCCTGCGCCAGGAGGACCTGACGGTGGCCACGGACAAGGCTGCGCTCGACGCTGTGCGCATGGCGTTCGAGATCGAGCTTGGCGGCCGCGCCTTCTATCAGCGCGCCGCCGCGGACAGCGACGACGATGCGTTGCGTGCGCTGTTCGGGCGCTTTGCCGTCATGGAAGGCGAGCACATGGAGACGCTCTCGCGGCGCTATCACGTCGAGACGCCCGACCCGTCGCCGGGTTTCAGGGTCGAGCTGGCGGCGGTCTTCGCCGACGTCGACCACCGGCCGCAGGATCCGGACAACCTGTTCCGCATTGCGATCGCGCTCGAAAAGAGGGCCGCCAGTTTCTTCGCGAAGCGCTCGGCGCAGGCCCCGGCGGGTTCGGCGGAGCAGCGACTGTACCTCGAGCTCGGCGCCGAGGAGCGGGAGCACGCGGCCATGCTGGCCACCGAATACGAGCGCTGGCGGGCGCTGCAGCCGGGCCGGTTCAGCAGCGACCCCCTGGCCGATGCCGCCCGCGCCATGCGCGCTGGAACTCTGGCCGAGCCGATCAACGCAGCGGCGCTGCTGCTCGGCGCGGTCGACGCCGGGCGCATCGCGCTGGTGTGCGCGGGCCAGCAGATCACGTATGGGGAACTGCGCAACCGCGTTGCCCGCGCGGCCTCGGTCTGGCATGCGCGGGGCCTGCGTCCCGGCGACCGTGTGGCCGTCAAGCTGCCCGACGGCATCGACTGGGTGGTGTGCTTTCTGGGAACGATCTGGGCCGGCGGCGTGGCCGTCGCGGTCAACCCGCAGATCCCGGCCGCCGAATGGAGCTACATCCTGGACGAGGCCGGATTCAACGTGATCGTGGCCGAGACCGGCGACGACACGCCTGCGCCCTGGCGCGATCGCGTGATTTTGGTGGACGAAGGACGGCGCGCCGTTGCCGCCGCCGCGCCGGTCGAGCCGCACTGGGTGGACGACGACACACCGGCTTTCTGGTGCCACTCGTCAGGGACGTCCGGCAAGCCCAAGGCGGTGGTCCACAAGCACCGTTTCGCCCGTGAGATCGAGCGCGTCTCGCGCGACCGCGTGGGCGTCACGCCCGACGATCGCCTGTTCGCCACGTCGCGGCTGTTCTTTTCCTATCCGCAGACCAACAGCCTGTTCGCCGGCCTGAAGATCGGCGCCACCGTCATCCTGGATCCGCAATGGCCGACTGCGGCCTCGGCGGCCGCGACCGTGGAACAGTCGCGACCGACCGTTTTCTTCAGCGTGCCATCGCTGTACCGCAACCTGCTGCACGAGGGCCTGGCGCCGGCGCTCGCCGCCGCGGGAGTCAGGCTCTGCGTGTCCGCCGGCGAGGTTTTGCCGGCCAGTCTGCGCCAGGCCTGGCGGGAGGCGACGGGCATCGGCATGATCGACGGTTACGGTGCCTCCGAAACGCTGGTCCTGGTGCTCACATCGCTGGACACCGACGACGGCCTGCAGCCGTCGCCGGGCGTCGATGTCCGACCGCTCGATCCGCAGGCGGCAGCGGCCGGCATCCCGACGCGTCTGTGCATCCAGGTGTCGACTCTCGCCCTGGGCTATCTCGACCGCCCGACGGCGCAGGCGGAAAGCTTCCGCGAAGGCGCGTTTTGCCCGGCCGACCTGTTCCTGCGCACCCCTGGCGGCGGCTGGCGTTTTGCCGGGCGCGAGGACTCGCTGGTGAAGATCAAGGGCCGCTGGGTGAACCTGGTGGAGCTTGAGGAGAAGCTGGCGGCGGGAACGCCGGGCCTGCTGGAAGCTGCATTGGTCTGCGTGCCCGATCCTGACGGGGTCGATTCGGTCATCCTGTTTTACGTCGCGCAGACCGGCGAACGCGGGCGGGTCGAGGACTGGTTGCTGGAACGCGCCGCGGCGCTGCCTCGCTACCAGCGCCCGCGCGCCTTGCACGCGCTCACCGCGCTCCCGCGCACGGCCACCGGCAAGCTGCTGCGCAGGCGCCTGGCTGAAATGCTGACGTTGCCGGTCGAGGATCCGTCATGAACCGCTGGGCGGTCCCAAGAGCGAATGCCGCAGCGCGTCGCGCGGAAGTTGGCCAATGAGCGCGATCCTGGCGCAGCCCCTGGTGCACCAGGCGCGCCACGGCGCCGTGCTGACGCTCACGATGGCGCGCGCGCCGGTCAACGCACTCGACGAGCCCCTGGTCGAAGCACTGGAAGCGGCACTGGAGACGGGCTGCCAGGACAGCGGGATCACGGTGCTGCACCTGCGCAGCGGCTGCCGCGCGTTCTGCGCCGGCGCCGACCTGGCGTTGCTGGCGCAAAGCATCGCTACGTCGCAGGGGCTGGATCAAATGCTGGCGCTGGTCGCGCGGCTGCAGCGGCTGGCGGCGCGGCTGGAAGCGGCGCCGCTGGTGACGCTGGCGGAGATCGGCGGCGCGGCGCTGGGCGGCGGCTTCGAGCTGGCGCTGGCATGCGACCTGCGCATTGCGGCCCATGAGGCCACGCTGGGACTGCCCGAAGCGGGGCTCGGCCTGCTGGCGTCCGCTGGCGGCACCCAGCGTCTCACCCGCCTGGTGGGACCGGGCATCGCCAAGCGCCTGATCCTGGGCGCCGAAACGCTCGACGGCGTGTCCGCCGAGCGGCTCGGCCTGGTGCAATGGACGGTCCCGCGCGCGCGTCTGGCCGAGGCTGCGCGCGCAGTGGCCGAGCGCATCGCTGCGTTGCCGCGGCAAGCGCTGGGCGCGGCCAAGCAATGCATCGCCGCTGCGCTCGACGACGCGCGCGACGGCTTCGCCGAAGAGATCGCGCACACCCGGCGCCTGTACCAGCAGGGCCCGACGCGCGATCGCGTCGCGGCTTTCCTCGCGCCCCGCGCGCGCTGATGCGTTGGCACCCCTTTTTGGTCCTGGAGAACGTTCATGAAACTGGATAACCGCACCGCGCTCGTCACTGGAGCCGCCTCCGGCATCGGCCGTGCGACCGCACAGGCCATGGCAGATGCCGGCGCCCGGGTGCTGCTGGCGGACATCGACGAGGCCAACGGGGCCGAGGCCGCCGCCCAGCTGCGGGGTGGGGGCCACAAGGCCGACTACCTCAAAGTGGACCTGACCAATCCGGAATCGATCGCCGCGGTTGCGGCGCGGGTGCTGCAGGGCTTTGGCCCGCCCGACATCATTGTCAACGGCGCGGGCTGGGGCATGACGCATCCGTTCTGGGAGGGCACGCCCGAACTGTGGGCCAAGCTGGTCGCGTTGAACTTCGTCGGACCGATGCAGCTGGTGAAGGCGCTCCTGCCGGCGATGCTCGAGCGCGGCAGCGGCAGGATCGTCAACATCGCGAGCGATGCCGGCCGCGTCGGCAGCCTGGGCGAGACGGTGTACTCCGGAGCCAAGGGCGGGCTGATCGCCTTCACCAAGTCGCTGGCCCGTGAAACGGCTCGCCGCGGCATCACGGCCAACTGCGTCTGCCCTGGCCCGACCGAGACACCGCTGTTGTTCGCCGTGCCGGACAAGCACCTGGAAGCCTTCAAGAAAGCGATCCCGATGCGCCGCTTCGCCCAGCCCTCGGAAGTGGCCGACGCCATCCTGTTTTTTGCCAGCGACCGCGCCGCCTACGTCACGGGGCAGGTGCTCAGTGTCAGCGGCGGGCTGACCATGGCCGGTTGACCGGTCGCACCGATAACACGCAAGGTGTGAATATCAGTCCAGCCATGGCCGATACCACTCTCCTGGCCGCATGACAGCCGCACCCAAAGCCCGGCAATGGCTTGAACCGGCCGAAGCGCACATCGACGTGCGCGGGCTGATGCCGCCGCAGCCGCTGGTGTCTATCCTGCGACTGCTGGCATCGGTCGACCATGGCACGACCGTGGTCGCGCATCTCGAGCGCGACCCCGTCATGCTGTATCCGGAACTGGCGCAGATCGGCTGGCGCGCCGAAATCGTCCCCGGCGATCCCGGCGAAGTCAGGCTGCGACTGCGGAGGGCCGGGTGAGCGGTGCCGGCGCTTTCCTCGGCGGCGCCAGAAGCCGGCTGCTGCCGGCTTCGATTCCGCTGCGCTTCTTCGGCGCGGCCACCGTGTTCCATCTGTTCGCATGGCTCGCCCTGGGCGCTGGCGCGCAGGTGTGGCCGCACGCGCCCGCGGCGCTGGGTTGGCCCCTGGCCGCGCTGCACCTGGTGACTCTGGGTGTCCTGGGCATGACCGCAATGGGCGCCGGCGCGCAGCTGCTGCCGGTGGCGACGCGGCAGCCGGCCCCTGGCCATCGGCTGCTGGCCGCGCTCTGGTGGCTGTACACGGCGGGTGTCGCCGTCCTGGCTCTTGGCATGGGCCTGGCGCGCCCGCCGCTGCTGGCCGTGGGCGCGGTCGCAGTTGCATTGGCATTGACCTCCTGGGCGGCGCTGATGGCGCGCAACCTGCGCGGCGCGCGCGGCATGCCTGGCGTGGTGGCGCATGGCTGGGCGGCGCTGACGTCGCTGGGGGTCGTGCTGGGCAGCGCGCTTGTTCTGGCAGGCGCTTTGCCGGGCCTCACGGCGCCCCTGCACGAGATCACTCTGGCGCTGCACCTGGTGTTCGCGCCCTTCGGTTTCATGGGCATGCTGCTGCTGGGCCTGTCGTACATCCTGGTGCCTATGTTCGCGCTGGCCGACGTTCCGGGCGAACGCGCCCAAC
>JANXVP010000214.1 GCA_025351615.1 Ramlibacter sp.
AGCCGGGGTGATCGGTGGTGCCTGTGAAGCTGGCCATCGTCACGATGCTGGCATGGGTGACCAGGCAGCGGAAACGCTGGGTCTGCGTGCCGATCCAGTTGGTCATGTAGCCGCCGAAGCTGCCTCCCATGGCCATGATGCGCCCCGCATCGACGTCATCGCGCTGCTCCAGCGCGTCGGCGACCGCCATCAGGTCCCGGTAGCACTGGTCGCCCCAGACATTGCCCCAGATGCCCTGCACGAAAGCCTGGCCGAAGCCGGTCGAACCGCGTGGATTGGGTTGCACCACCATGTAGCCCTGTGCCACGGCCAGCAGTGCATTCCAGCGCCAGTGCCAGCCGTCGCCGCTCATGCCGATCGGGCCGCCATGGATCCAGAGCAGCACGGGGCATCTGGCAGCGCCGGCTGACCTGGGCCGCGTGATCCAGCTCTGGATCGGGGTGCCGTCGGTCGACGCAGTGCTAATGCTCTCGCTTTGCGCCCATCCCGTGGCGGGCGTGAAGTTCGACAGCCGGGCGAGCGGCTGCGGCGAACTTTCCGGTGTGCCGCCATGGACAAAGACTTCGGGCGCATCCAGCAGGGTCGAGCGGATGCACGCGAAGCCGCCTTGCGGCAACGCTGTCACCTCGCTGTGCGCGCCGCCGACACTGTGCGGGGTCAGGCGCCGCACGTTGCCGTCGGCGCCGTTGATCGCAAACACCGGGAGCAGGCCCTCATCGTCGGCCGTGACCAAAAGCTCGTTGCCCTGGGCGGACCAGACCACGGATGCCGGCCAGCGGTCCCAGGCGCGGGCCAGTTCGCGGGAATGCCCCTGAACGTCGAACAGCGTCAGCGTGGGCCGGATCACCAGTACGGCGGACCGCGTTGCACGGATCGCTGCGATGCTCAGACCGTCCGGCGAGAAGCGTGCCCCTTCCGTCATCGTGCAAGGGCTTTGGGGCAGCACAGTGCGCGCCCGCGTCTCCAGGTCGAAAACCATCACGCTGTGGTCGTCGACACGGTCGTCGCCTGGTGTGCGCCACACCGCCAGTGCCCGCCGGCCATCGGCGGCGATGTCCAGGTGCGGTTCGATGGCCAGTTCGCTTGTCACCTCGGGCGTCAGGTCCGCGCGCTGCGTGCCGTCAGCGTGGCACAGGAGCAGGTGGGTGCTGGCGCGGTCCGGGTTCTGGTGCAGCCAGTGGTCCCAATGGCGCACCGGCTGGCGACGGTAATTGCGTGCGCTGGGCCCCTCCTTCGTCCGCTCCGCGACCGTCTCGCGCTGCTTCTCGTGCGGTACCCCGGGCAGCACGGGCGCGAACAGCACCATGCGGTCGGCGCGTGCGGCGAACCGGAACGCCTCCACGCCCAGTGGCTCGTCGGTGAGTTGCTGCGGCTCGCCCCCCGAGGCCGGCAACAGCCACACCTGCATGCGCTTGTCGGCATCGTCGTCGGGCTTGACTTCGTTGGGTTGCCGATTGGACAGGAAGCCGAGCGCGCCGTCGTGCCGGAAGCAGGGCGCGCCGTTCCGGCTGTCGCCGCGCGTCAGTTGCACTGCGACGCCGCCGTCCGAAGGCAGCTTCCACAGGTCGGACGCGTACTTCGTGCCCTCGCGGTCGAGGCGTTGCACGGCAACGGCCAGCCAGGTCCCGTCGGGCGAGGCTGCAATGCTGCTGACGCGCCGCAACCGGATGTGGTCTTCAACCGTAAAAGGAATAGTCGGCATGGTGCTTTGATCTGCTCCTGCTCCTTACTTGTCCTTGCCCATCACCACATCCGGCAGGATGGTGACGATTTGGGGGAACACCGTGATGAGGACGATGCAGACCACCAGGCAGAAGAAGAAGGGGATCGCCGCCCGGGCGATGGTGTTGCTGTCCTTGCCGGTCATGTTCTGCAGCACGAACAGGTTGAAGCCGACCGGCGGTGTCACTTCCGCAATCTCCACCAGCAGCACGATGAAGATGCCGAACCAGATCAGGTCGAAGCCCGCCTTCTGGATCATGGGCAGCACCACGGCGCTGGTCAGGACGATCATGCTGATGCCGTCCAGTGCGGTTCCCAGAATCAGGTAGACGACGGTGAGAACCGCGATCAATGCATACGGCGAGAGGTGCATCGCGTCGACCCAGGTGGCCAGCTCGCGCGGGATGCCGGTGAAGGCCATGGTCTTGGTCAGGAAAGAGGCGCCAGCCAGGATGAACATGATCATGCAGCTGGTGCGCGTCGTGCCCATCAGGCCGTCCCAGAAATTGTCCCAGGTCAGGGACTTGCTCCACCAGGCCAGGCCCAGCGATCCCGCAACCCCGTAAGCCGCGCATTCGGTGGCCGTTGCGTAGCCGGCGATCAGCACCCAGACCACGAAGATGATCAGCAAGCCGCACGGGATCAGGTTGCCCGACAGCCTGATCTTTTCCATGAAGGTGGTGGGCGGATCGGCCGGCGGCACCTGGTCGGGATTGCGCAGGCTCCACCAGATGCTGTAGCCGGAAAACAGCCCCATCAGCAGAAAACCCGGCAGGAAGCCGGCCAGGAAAATGCGGATGATGGACGCGTCGGCCGCGACGGCGTACACCACCATCGTGATCGACGGCGGGATCAGGATGCCGAGCGTGCCGGCGGTCGCGAGCGAGCCCAGGGCCAGTTTCTCGCTGTAGCCGCGTTTGAGCAGTTCGGGTAGCGCGACCTTGGAAATGGTGGCGCAGGTGGCGGCCGACGAACCCGACACGGAACCAAAAATGCCGCAGCCAAGAATGGTCGTGTGCATCAGCCGGCCCGGCACGCGGTTCAGCCAGGGACGCAGGCCTTCGAACATTTCCTCGCTCAGCTTGCTGCGGAAAAGAATTTCGCCCATCCAGATGAACAGCGGCAGCGCGGCCAGCTCCCAGGACGCGTTCGATTCCCAGAAGGACGAAAAGAGGTTTCTGCCGGGCGATGTGGTGGTGAAGAAAGCCTGGCCGACCCAGCCGCAGATGGCCAGGGTCATGGCGATCCAAACGCCACCCGACAGCAGCACCATCATGATCAGGAGCAGCAGCCCGCCGACAAGCAGTATGTCCATGTTCTTCTTTGAATGACGCTCAGACGTCGGAGGAAAAATCGCCCTTGGCGTGGCGTTCTTCGACCGCCACGACATAGGTGGGCTTGCCGCCGCGAACGACGATGACGAGCTCGTCGACGACTGCCACCAGCAGCAACAGCGACCCCAGCGCAAAGCTCGATTGCGGAATCCAGATCGGAATCGGCAGCAGGCCCTGGGCCATTTCGTTGAAGTCCCAGCTGTCGTAGGTGAATTTGCAGGCCCAGAAGGCCAGGTAGGCGACGCAGACAGCCCCGATGGCCAGGCAGGTGAGTTCGACCCAGTGGCGCTTTCGCTCACCCAGATGTTCCAGCAGCAGCGTGACGCGCACGAAGTCGCCGTGCTTGAAAGCATGGGCCATGGCAAAGAACGATGCGGCGGCGCAGGACCATGCCACGACGTCGTTGACAGCGCCGGTGCGGACGCTGAATTCGCGCAGGATGCTCTGGCCGATCATGAGCGCGGCGATCAGTGCGATAAAAACGGCGCCGACGGCGCCGGATGCCAGGTACAGCCAGTCGAGAAATCGGCGCAATGCGTCCGCCTATTTCTTGTTGTAGGCGTTGATGATGGCGGCGCCGTCGGGGCCCGCTTTCTTTTGCCAATCGGCCAGCATGATGGAGCCGACCTGCCGCATGTCGCCCATCAGCTTGGGAGAGGCCGTCATGATTTTCATGCCCTTGTCCGTCAGGGCCTTTTTGTACCACTCGTTTTTCTCTTCGCTGGCTTTCCAGCCTCGGGCTTCGGCCTGCGCGGCGGCCAGCAGCAGCGCCTGCTGGGTCGGCTGGTCGAGCGCCTCGAAAGCTTTCTGGTTGACGATGACCGCATTCTTGGGCAGCCAGGCCTGGGTGTCGTACCAGTACTTGATGCTCTCGTAGGTCTTGGAGTCATACCCTGTGGACCCGGAGCTCATATAGCTGTTGACGACGCCGGTGGCGAGTGCCTGCGACAGTTCCGCCGCCTGGATGGTGACTGGTTGCGCGCCGACCAGTTCGGCAATCTTGGCGGTGGCCGGACTGTAGGCCCGCCACTTGAGGCCGCGCATGTCCGCGACCGAAGCCAGTTCCTTGTTCACGTAAATGCCTTGCGGCGGCCAGGCCACGGTGTACAGCACCTTCATGCCCTGCGCACCGAGCAGCTTGTCGAGCACTGGTTTTTGTGCGCTCGCGAGCTTCCTGGCTTCGGCATAACTGGCCGCCAGGAAGGGGATGCCGTCGGCACCGTAAATGGGATTCTCGTTTTCGAAATTGACCAGCAGCACTTCGCCGATCGGAGCCTGCCCGCCCTGGACGGCGCGCTTGATCTCGTTGGCCTTGAACAGCGAAGCGTTGGCATGCACCTGGATTTTGAGCTTGCCGCCGCTGGCCTTGTCCACGTCGCTGGCGAACTGGTTCAGGTTTTCGGTATGGAAATTCGATGCCGGATAAGCCGCTGGCAGGTCCCACCTGGTCTGGGCGAAGGCGCTGCCGGCCAGGGTCAGGGCGGCAGCTAGCAGGACGGGTCTGAATTTCATGGTCTCTCCGGAAAGCGGGATGAACAGGCTTGAGAGGATAAGTGCAAGGATCGCGCCAGCGTCTTGGGTGTTTCCCCCGGTGGCTCCGCCCGCAGGTAGGATGGCCGCAAAATGCACGATCTTCGCAAGCCATGACCACTCCCCCTATGAAGGACGCGCGACGCTGGCAGTTCTGGGTTGACCGCGGCGGCACCTTTACCGACGTCGTCGGGCGCCGTCCGGACGGCAGCCTGGTCACGCACAAGCTGCTGTCGGACAACCCCGGCCAGTATCGGGACGCCGCCGTCGCCGGCATCCGCCACCTGCTCGGACTGCAGGCCGGTGACCCGGTGACGCCTGTGCTGGTGGAGTCGGTCAAGATGGGGACGACGGTCGCCACCAACGCGCTGCTGGAACGCAAGGGCGAGCCGACGCTGCTGGTGACGACCCT